>NZ_JADIJP010000030.1:0-54107 GCF_017355285.1 Methylobacterium sp. SD274
TCGCCTGAGGGCGGAGGGGCTGCGCTTTGGTACGGTACTGGCCGATCCCGGTTCACGTCGGTCAACGTGCGGACCTGTTCGATATCGCCAACGACATGCTCCGCATGTCCGCGCCGGCGGTCTGCATCCCGCATTCGAATGATGAGCCAGAAGGTCGCATGGTCAGCCCCGTTCTGGCACGTCCAACGGATTACATGATGAAACAGGTCGACTGACTTGCAGCATGCATTAACGGCACGTTTTTGTGCGGAGGCTTGAGCAATTCGTAGAGGCGGTTCAGCCTCATCGCGAAGCAAAAATTGGCGAATTAACGCTTTGCGATCCTCAATCCGAGAAACCCGTCAAACCAAATCGGCAATCGATATCTAATGTCACCATTATGCGTCGTGCGGGATACTATTTGCAGGTATATTTCAGCAAATTGAATACGTTTGCCTACCGGAGTTCTATTAAGCGAGCTTAATGCCTGCATTAACTGTTTTTTAATTCATATAGGCCAATTAGATCGTGCTGGAACGGAACATTACTTAAGTAAATTTTGGTTCCGACCACAGCCCACCGGGAAATCTCAAATTTATCTTGGGTTTGGAGCGCCTTCAGCAGAAGCGAGCCTTCCCAACCGCTTGCTACATTGGGAAGGTCTTACTCAGATGGCTCTTGCGAAGAAGGCGACGATGCGCGCTCTGCCCGTCTCCCATGGCATGCGGGATGAGGGTCATTCGCCTCCGGCCAAATCGCATCTCGTGGCGGAAGCCGAGAAGCGCAAGGCGCGGACCTTCGCACGCCAGCAGAAGGCTGCGGAGCTGATCGCCTCGGCGACTTCGCAGCTGTCCAGCGGCGTCGCCGAGGCGTCCTCAGCCGCGGAAGAACTGCGCAAGGCCGCAGAGCAGATCGGCGTCGGAGCCGAGGAAGCAGCCAGCGCCGCGCAGGAGACCATGAAAGCGGTGAACCAAGGGGCAATCCTGATCCTCGCCGCCAAGGACAATGCCGATCTGTCCCTTCGTAAGACCGAGAACCTGTCCGCCCTGCTCGCCGAGACCGCCGGCCAGATCGGCAACACCATCGCGGCCATCGCCAAGGCATCCGAGCGCCAGGAAGCCTCCGTCAAGATTGTCGAGGAACTCGACCGGCAGGCGACCACCATCGGTGAGATCGTCAAAGCCGTTGCGCGTATCGCCGATCAGACCAACCTACTCGCCCTCAATGCGGCAATCGAAGCGGCCCGCGCCGGCCAGCACGGCAAGGGCTTCGCTGTCGTCGCCGACGAGGTACGGACCCTGGCCGAAACCAGCGAGAAGTCGGCCCGGGACATCCAGGAGCTGGTCGCCCAGATCCAGCGCGACGTGAAGATCGTGGCGGACGGCATCGGTAGCTCGGCCGCCTCCTCGCGGAGCGAGGCCGAGAAGGGCGTGACCGTGACGGGGCAGCTCGAGCGCATCCGTCAGGACATGGCCGAGATCATCACCGGGTGCCGCGATATGGCGAAGGCGGCCGATGAATCGGGCATCGCCGCCAAGGAGTCTCAGAAGGGCGCGGAGATCATCGCGGCGGCGGCCGAAGAGCAGGGTTCCGCCTGCCAGGAGGCCGCCAAGATGATCGAGCAGCAGACGACGGCCCTGTCGCAGAGCGAACAGGCGTCCCAGGAGCTCTCCGAACTCGCCGAAGAGCTCAAGAGCAGCGCCAATATCGGCAAGAGCGCCGAAGAGGTGGCCTCCGCGGCGGAAGAACTGTCCAGCGCCGTGGAAGAGATCAACCGGGCGTCGACCCAGATCATGACCGCCCTGGACCAGATCACCAAGGGCGCACAGCAGCAATCGGCGGCCACACAGCAATCCTCCGCCGCGATCACCCAGATCGAGCGGCGGACCCAGACATCGCGCGCCTTCGCGACGGCAGCGGTCGAGAAGGCGCAGTCCATCGCCGACATCCTGACCGACAACAAGTCCCTGGTGGACACGATGGTGAGCGGAATCCAGAAATCCGTCGAGGCCGGTCGCCTCAGCCGTGATCAGATCGCGGCCCTGGAACAGGTCAGCCGCCGCATCGACAAGATCGTCGATGCGATCACCACGGTCTCGATCCAGACCAACATGCTGGCCGTCAACGGCTCCGTAGAGGCCGCACGGGCCGGCGAGTTCGGCAAGGGCTTCGCAGTGGTCTCGACGGATATCCGCAACCTCGCCCGGGATTCCGCAGAGAATGCCGAGCGGATCAAGGATACCGTCAAGGCGATTCAGGACACGGTCGTGTTCGTGCGCGGCGATATCCAGGAAATCGCCGAGGCGGCCGTCGTCGAGGTGGAGAAGTCGGCGATCATCTCCAAGAACCTGGAGCTGGTTGCCAAGGAGATGGGCGACATCATCACCGGCAACCGCGAGATCCTGAACGGCTCGGACGGGATCGTCCGCATGGTGACGGAGGTTCAGACCGCCGTCGAGCAGGTGGCGGCCGCAGCCCAGCAGGCGGTGCGGACCTCGGGCGAGGCCGGCAACGCGGCCCGCGAGCAGGCCAAGGGCGCCGAACAACTCGCCGCGGCCATCGAAGAGATCGCCTCCCTCGCCGACGAGCTCCAGGCCGCCTGACCCGAGCTCTCTCGAAGGGACGATACCCCCATGGCACCAGCAGTTGCCCAGGCGTTAGAAACGCTGGAGGCCGAGTTCGCGCCTCCAGCGGCTCGCGCCGCCCCGCCGCCGGTCTCGGACGCGGCACTTACGGAAGCACGGCAATTCGTGATCTTCCACATCGAGACCGAGATGTTCGCCGTCTCCCTCTCGGATGTCCAGGAGATCATCCGGGTCCCCACCGTGGTCCGGGTCCCTCTCAGCCCGGGCTCCCTCCTCGGCCTTGCCAACCTCAGGGGCACGGTCCTGCCCGTCCTCAACCTCCGGGACGTGCTGAACTTCCCGCCGGTGCTCCACGACGACGCGACCCGCGTGGTGGTGCTCGACCAGGGCAGTCCGATCGGCTTCGTCGTCGATCGGATGGCCAATGTGGTGACCGTAGATGCAGAGCGGATCGAGCCCGCCTCCTCGCTCCGCGGCACCGTCGATACCGAGCTGCTCACCGGCATGATCAAGGACGCCAAGGGCGGATCGATGGTCATGATCCTCGACTCTGTGCAGCTGGTGCAGCGGGAGTTCAGCTCCATCGCTGCCCAGCGGTCTTCGGCGGGCGGCCTCATCGGCTCGGACGGGACGGCATCCGTCTCCGTATCGGTCGACGCGGTGGTCGATGAGGACCAGCTCGTCAGCTTCGAGGTGGCCGGGCAGGAATACGCCTTTCCCATCGAGCAGGTGCAGGAGATCGTGCAGCTCCCCGAGCACGTGACCCAGATCCCGAACACTCCCGGGCATGTGCTCGGAGTAATCACCCTGCGGAACCGGCTCCTGCCGCTCGTCTCGCTCCGCGAGATGTTCGGCCTGCCCGCGAAAGCGTTCAGCGGCACCGACAAGGTGGTGGTGGTGTCCCTCGGCGGTGAGTCCGGCTTTTCGGTCGGCGTCGTGATGGACAGCGTCAAGGAGGTCCTGCGGGTCAACCGCAGCCTCGTGGAGGCCATGCCGACCCTTCTCAGCCATGACGGCACAATGGACGAGATCCAGGCGATCTGCCGCCTTCAGGGCGGCAAGCGCCTGGTCTCGGTCCTCTCGGCGGGGCGGATGTTCGACACCGCCGATCTGCGGTTGGCCGTGAAGGCCGGGGAGACGATGATGGGCACCAACACCGGTTCGGATCGGGAAACGGTCCAGGACAGCCTCGACGAGGAACAGTTCGTGGTGTTCCGCCTGATGGACGAGGAATACGGCGTCCCGATCGAAGCCGTGCAGGAGATCGTCCGCGTCCCCGACGAGCTGACCCGAATCCCCCGCGCGCCGGCCTTCGTCGAGGGGGTCATCAACCTCCGGGGCGTCGTCCTGCCGGTGATCGACCAGCGGCGGCGTTTCAACCTTGCCCAGGCCGATCGCAGCGACCGCCAGCGGATCATGGTCTTCACGATCCGCGACGTGCGCACGGGCTTCATCGTGGATTCCGTGTCCGAAGTGATGCGTATCTCCGGCAAGGTGATCGGAGATGCCCCTCACCTCTCGGATGCGCAGAAGCGACTGATCCGCCGGGTGGCCAACCTCGAGGATCAGAAGCGGATGATCCTGCTGCTGGATATCCTGCAGCTTCTGGACACCGACGAAGCGGCTTCCATCGGACAGGTCACGCACTGATACCCGGCCGGGACCGGCCTCACGGTCCCGGCCGCTCCGGAAATCCGCCCGTCGTTCGGCCGCCCTCGTTAAGCGTCGGATGACGGTCGGTCCCGGGCATGGCTGACCTTCGCGGGACGGGACATCGATCCACGAATTCGGATCGTGCCGTTCTTGCGCTTCTGCTCCTTTTCACCTCATCCGTCAGACAGTTGCATGATCAAGGTGCTCATCGTCGACGATTCCGCGCTCATGCGCCGGCATCTGACCCAGTTGCTCGAAGGCCAGGGCGATTTCATCGTCCGTGCCGCACGCAACGGCGTCGAGGCCCTGGCGAGCCTGGAGGAATTCGACCCGCAGGTCATCACCCTCGACGTGAACATGCCGGAAATGGACGGGATCACCTGCCTCTCCCGGATCATGAGCGATTACCCGCGCCCCGTGGTGATGGTCTCCTCCATCACCGAGGAAGGCGCCGAGACGACCCTCCAGGCGTTGCGGCTCGGTGCCGTGGACTTCGTCCAGAAGCCCGGCGGTACGATCTCGTTGTCGATCGACCGCATCCACCACGAGTTGCTCACCAAGATCCGCGGTGCTGCACGGGTGCGGATCCGGCGTAGCCTCGGCCTGCGCCAGCGCATCGGGGCAAGGCGCCCGGCACCCGCTTCGGCTCCCGTCGACAGCGTCTCGAACCGCGTACGGGCCGGCGCGCGGGGCCGCATGGGCCTCGTCCTGGTGGGCGTCTCCACCGGGGGCCCGAGCGTGCTGGAGGAAATCCTGCCGCTTCTGCCTGCCGATCTCCCCTGGCCGGTCCTGGTGGCCCAGCACATGCCCGGCAGCTTCACCGGCGTCTTCGCCCGGCGCCTGAACGAGCTCTGCGCCATGTCCGTGGTCGAGGCGGCGCGCCAGACGCCGCTGGCGGCAGGGACAATCTATATCGCCAAGGGCGACGCCGACCTCGTCGTGACGAAGCGCGGCACCGGTCATTCGGCGACCCCGCTGCCCCAGTCTCAGGATCATCTCTGGCATCCGAGCGTCACCCGCCTGGTCGTCAGCGCCCTCGATCATTTTCCGGCCGAGCAGCTCATCGGCGTGCAGCTCACCGGCATGGGCAATGACGGCGCCGAGGCCATGGCCCGGATCAACCAGCGCGGCGGCCTGACCATCGCGCAGGATGCCGACACCAGCGTCGTATTCGGCATGCCGAACGAGCTCATCAAGCTCGGAGGCGCCAGCATGGTGCTGCCGAGCCACGCGATCGCCGCACAACTCACCGCCTGGCTTCGGCCACAGGCGGGCCTTCGAGCCCAGGGAGCTTAGGATGGCACTGAGGAAACCTGCCACACTCGGCGACACGCAGGTAATGGCGTCCACCATCGATCTGGCGACGCTGAGCCTCGAACTCGCCTCCCTGGAGGCTTCGGCGCGTCGCGGTGCCGCGCGGACCCTCGGCGCAGTCCCGGAAGCAGTGCCGCTGCTATGCGATCGGCTGGCAGTGGAGAGCGCCCTCAGTGTCCGGAGCGCCATCGTCACGTCTCTCATTCGGCTGAAATCCGAGCGCGTGGTGGAAGGCCTGCTGCCGTTCCTGCGCAGCGAGGATACCGGCCTGCGCAATGCCGTCATCGAGGCGCTTCAGGAGATGCCCTCCGAGGTCGAGCCGTTCGTCGCCGAGTTGCTCGCCGATGCCGATAGCGACGTGCGCATCTTCGCCGTGAACATCGTGAGCCTGCTGCCGCATCCCAGCACGCCGCTTTGGCTGACGCAGGTCGTGGCCGAGGACGAGCACGTGAATGTCTGCGCGGCCGCCGTCGAGGGACTGGCCGAGATCGGCACCGAACACGCCATTCCCGCGCTGGAAGCCCTCCCCGGCCGTTTCCCCGACGTCCCCTTCATTGCCTTCGCGGTTTCGGCCGTGATCCGCCGGATCAGAGGATTGTAATGCCGCTCTCCAGCGCCATGACGATGAGACAGGGGCACCCTCCGATCAGCGAAGAAGAATACAACATCTTCTTCGAGTTCTTCTATCGTAGGACAGGCATTTTATTCAACGACAAGAAAGGGTACTTCGTCGAGAAGCGCCTGTATGACCGTATGGAAAAGACGGGAAGCACAAGCTTCCGGCGTTATTTCGATCTGGTTCGCTTCCAGGCCTCTGGCGAGGAGCTTCAATGCCTCGTCAACATCATGACGGTGAACGAGACCTATTTCTTCCGCGAAGACTATCAGTTCAATGCCCTGGTCCAGGGCATGCTGCCGGAGATCGCACGCTCGCGTAAGATCGGCGATACCCTGCGGATCTGGTCGATGCCGTGCTCGACCGGCGAAGAACCCTATTCCGTCGCGATCCAGATCATCGAGAACTGGTCGCGGGCTGATGATTTCGCCATCGAGATCAGGGGTTCGGACATCGATACCCGCGTGCTGAACGAGGCACGCCAGGGCATTTACGGCGAGCGCTCGCTGCACCGGCTCACTCCGGCTCTGCGTGCGAAGTATTTCCAAAGTGTCGGACCGGATCGCTTCCAACTCCGCGAGGAGTTACGCGAATCCGTCGACTTCTCCATCGCCAATATCGTCGACCCCCTACATACGACCCGCTACCGCGCCGTCGACGTCATCTTCTGCCGTAACCTTCTGATTTACTTCGACGACGTGTCGCGCCGGCTGGCCGTCGAAGCACTCTACGACTGCCTGTCGCCGGGCGGCTTCATCTGCCTCGGGCATTCCGAGAGCATGAGCCGGATCTCGTCGATGTTTCAGCCGCGCAAATTCGGCGACACGATCGTCTATCAGAAGCCTCTCGGGAACGATTGAGATGAGCGCCGAACAGAAACAGATCCTCGTGGTCGAGGACGGCGCGACGATGCGCATGTTCTACCGCGACGTGCTCAGCCGGGCGGGCTTCGTCGTCGAGGAGGCGGCGAATGGATTCGAGGGATTGGAGCGGGCGCTTCTCGGCCGTTTCGACATGCTGATCGTCGACATCAACATGCCGAAGATGGACGGCTACGAGTTGCTGTCTCGCCTTCGGAACGAGCCGGCGCTACGGGCGATTCCCGTGGTGGCGATCAGTACCGAAGCCGGTGACCAGGATGCCACCAGAGCCTATGATGCAGGCGCCAACCTCTACCTCGTGAAGCCCGCCGATCCCGTCGCTCTGGTCCAGACCGCCCGCCTTCTCACCGGTGCAGCGGCATGAGCAACCCGAGCCGTAACAACCCCTTGCTGCAGCGCTTCATTCCGGAAGCGCGGGAACTGTTGCAGGCCTCCGCCGGCGGCCTGCTGCGGCTCGAGAAGAACCCGCAGGACGGACCTGCGATCAATGAAGTGTTTCGGGCCGTCCATACCCTGAAAGGGTCGTCGGGGCTGTTCGACGCGACCGCGCTGACCCGTCTCGTCCACGCCGCCGAGGATCTGCTCGGTGCGGTTCGGGCGCAGGAAATCGTTCTCGATTCGAGCCTTGTCGACATGCTGCTCGACAGCCTGGACCAGGTCAGCCTTTGGGTCGACCGTCTCGAAGGCGACGCCGAGCTTCCCGCCGATGCCGATGGCGTAGCCAGCCGGATGGCATCGGGCCTGCGTGCTCGGGTCGCCTCCAAGGATTCGCCGGAAACCGCCACGACGGCTGACGCAACGCTGCCGGCCGAAGCGCCGCCGATCTGGCTGCATCGCCTGCCCGTGGAATCCCTTCGGGAGGGATTCCGTCGTGCCTGTCGAGGCGCGACCGTTCTGGCCTTGTGCTACGAGCCCGACCCTGGCTGCTTCTATGCGGGCACCGACCCGCTTCAGGCCGCCCTCCAGGTTCCCGAGGCCATGGCCTTCACCATCGAGGCGGTGGCGCCCTGGGGACCGGTAGCTGATCTCGACCCCTACCATTGCAACCTACGCTTCCACATCCTCACGGACGCGCCCCGGACCGAGGTGGAGCAGGCGATACGCTACGAGCTGGATCAGGTTTCGTTCAGTCCGGTCTCTGCCCGTGACCTCGTCCAGATTGCCGGCGAGCCGAGCGACGGACCGGTCTGGGACGATTTTTACGAGGCCGCCTCGGCCCAGCACGCCGCGGGCGATCTCGCGGCCATCCGTGCCAGCGCGGCGACGCTTCGGAGCTTCACCGGGCCGGGTCTATGGCGCAACGACGCCCTTTCCTGGCTCGAAGACGCAGCCTCCGCCACCGCTCCGGACCACGACCTCGTCCGCGCCCTGATCGACGCGGCCGGAACCGGGCGTTTCGGCGGCGTAGGGAATTCCACCGTATCCGCTACTGCGTCGGGGGCTCCGACTACGCTATTGGACGGCCCCAACGGCGCGGTGGCACGCAGCATTCTTGCGGGCCAGCGGCAAGCCCTCGGCAAGGACGGGTATGACGAGATTCGGCTGGCCTCCGTCGCGGCGGTGGTCGGCAACCTGCTCGTCGGCCTCGGCCTGGACGCGCAACGTCATGCGTTCCAGCAGGCGATCGTCGATACTCATGAGAGCCGCTCGACGCTTCCGCTCCTGATCTTCCTGGACGTGCTCGAAAGCGGTGGGACGCCGGATACCCTCCCCCCCTCGGATCCACTCCCCTCGATTACCTCGGCAACCGACCTGCCGAAGGCTGCCGATCTCCCAAAGAGTACCGCACCGGTGCCGGACGGAGCCGCACGGAATGCAGCTTCGGAGGTGCGCGCGCCGCAGAAGACCCTCAAGGTCGAGCAAGCTAAAGTCGATCTGCTGATGAATCTGATCGGCGAGCTCGTAGTCTCGAAGAACAGCCTGCCCTTCCTGGCCAAACGGGCGGAGGAAACCTACGGCTCCCGTGACATGTCGCGGGAGATCAAGGAGCAATACGCTGTCATCGACCGCCTCGCGCAGGAGATGCAGGGCGCGATCATGCAGGTCCAGATGCTTCCGGTCTCGGACATCTTCGATCGATTCCCACGTCTTGTACGCGATCTCGCCCGCAAGCTCGGCAAGCAGATCGACCTGTCCGTGGAAGGGGAAGACACGGCGGCCGACAAGACGATCATCGAAGCGCTCGGCGACCCGCTGCTGCATATCGTCCGCAACTCCCTCGATCACGGCATCGAGCAGCCCGACATACGCGAGGCCGCCGGCAAGGCACGCACGGCGAGCCTGCGTCTGCGGGCCCGCCAGGAAGCCGACGGCGTGGTCATCGAGGTGCAGGATGACGGGCGCGGTATCGATCCGGCCCGGATCCGCGCCGCGGCGATTGAGAAGGGTGTCATCGATGCCGAGGAGGCCGGCCGCCTGTCCGATCAGGAGGCGATCAACCTGATCTACAGGCCGGGCTTCTCCACGGCGCAGGAGATCTCCGACCTGTCCGGTCGCGGCGTCGGCATGGACGTGGTGCTGACCACGGTCGAGAAGCTCGGCGGCCGTGTCTCCGTGACATCGCGCCTGGGCGAAGGCACCACCACCCGACTCACACTGCCGCTCAGCATGGCGGTGACGCGGGTGATGGTCGTGGAGGCCGCGGATGGCGTCTACGGCGTGCCCATGGACATGATCGCCGAGACGGTCCGGGTGCCGGAAAGCCGGATCCAGCGGATCAAGCGCGCCGAAGCCTTCGTCCTGCGCGACATCGTCATCCCTCTGATGCGGATGTCGACCCTGCTGGGCGTGCCGGCGCGCCAGCGGAGCAGCGACGAGGAAGCCGAGGAGGCGGTCCTCGTCTGCCAGATCGACGGCCGTCATGTGGGCCTCGTCATCGACGATTTCCGCGAGGGAATGGACGTGATCCTCAAGCCCCTCCAGGGCGCCCTGGCGGGCATGCGGGGCTATTCGGGGACCGCGCTCCTGGGAGACGGCCGCGTCCTGCTCATCCTGGACCTCAAGGAATTGCTCTGATGCCGCTGAGAATTGCTCGCACGACCGTACATTTCGAAGGTCATTGCTCGGTGGAGGAAGCCCTCGACCTCCAGGCCTTCTTCGGCCGGGTCAAGGTGCCCAAGGTCGTGCTGACGCAATGCGCCGGCCTGCACACGGCCCTGCTCCAAGTGCTGGCGGCCGCACGGCCGGCCAGCATCGCGCCGCCGTCGGATCCCACGCTCGCCCAGGCAATCATGCCGTTCCTCAGCGGGATCGGAGCCGACAGGTGACCGCCATTCTCGCCATCTCCAACCGGAAGGGAGGCAGCGGCAAGACCACGACGGCTGTCAACCTCGCGGCGGAGTGGGGGGCACGCGGCCATCGCATCTTGCTCGTCGATCTCGACACACAGGGGCATGCCGGGCTCGGATTCGGCGTGGTGGCGGGTCGGGACGAGCCGACGGCGCATCACATCTTCTCCAAGACGGGCTTCTCGCTCGAGGAGGCCATCCGGCCGAGCGTATCGGCCAATGTCGCGGTGGCGCCCGCTGACCCGCTCTTCGACGGGACGGGCGTAGCCGACCGGAGTGTCTCGGCTCTGCGACGTAACTTACGGTCCCCCGCCATCGCCGAGCGGTTCGATCTCGTCATCCTCGATACGCCGCCCTCTCTCGACATGGTCCTGGTCAATGCCCTGGCGGCCGCCGATAGCGTCCTGATCCCAATGATCCCCCACGCCTTGTCAGCCGAAGGCGTGCGGCAACTGACGCGACTGTTCTTCCGGATCGCCACGACGGTGAATGCGGGGCTGACGCTGGCGGGCCTGCTTCCCGTGATGCTGAATCCGCGCACGAGCCATCACCGGGATACTCTGCAGGATGTCGGCACAGAGTTCGGCTGCGACCGCCTGCTCAGCGGGATCCGATCCGACATTCAGCTCGCGGAGGCCTTCGCTGCCCGGCGGCCAATCCACGATTACGCCCCGCGCAGTCGTGGTGCGGCCGATTATCGCGTGCTGGCGGATGAACTGGGGGGACTCTGGCCTGAACTCAACCCCGATCAGGCCTTTGATACCCGTTTATCCTGAGATGCGCTGGGGAAAAGAAGATGGATCTGGAACAATGAAACCACTAATCAATGATTTGCCACCTATTGAGTGGTTTCCAGAAAATTATGTCTGAACTCGACTTCTATAATTTGTCTAAGGAGCATTCATGGCAGCGACCATCATGATCGTCGATGATTCCCCTACGATGCTCATGAGCATCGAGGGAATCCTGACCAAAGCTGGACTCGGCGTTGTCAAAGCAGCGAACGGTGAGCAGGCCCTCGAGACTTTAAAGACCGGAACCAAGCCTTCTCTCGTCATCACCGATCTCAATATGGGCGCGATGGACGGGATCGAGCTGATCCGCCGTGTGCGTAAGCTTCCTGGCCTTCAATTCACGCCGATCCTGATGCTGACGACGGAGTCGCAGCAGGACAAACGGAACGAGGCTAAATCGGCCGGAGCCACCGGTTGGATTGTGAAACCAGTCGATGCGACCGCTCTCATCAAGGTCATTCGCCAGCTCGTGCCGGGCGCCTGAATCATGAGGCGGGAAGCCATCCTTCCACCGCCGGAGCGAATCGCACCGCTCGCGGCCGGATTTTCGGCCCTCGTCGTCGGCGCGGCCGGATTGCCCACGCTCGGTCTCACCCCGGCCCTCCTCGCCATCGCGGCGGCAGGGTTCGCGACGACGTGGCTGGCTTCCACTGCGACACGTCTGTCCCGCCGTCGAACCGACGATCCTGCTTCCGCCCTTGCCGCCGACGACGATGTCCATGAGCAGGCTGAGGCGAAGGCGGGTGAGGAGGCGCCGGACGGGCCGTCCGGCACCGAGCCTCCGCCATTCAACCATGCCTTGACGCAGCATTTCGGCGTCTACGATCAGCTCTTCGCGCGGGCCTCGCGTGACACCGCTTCGGTGACATCCGAGACCGAAGCGGCGGCCTACAACATCATGATGAGCCTGCGAGCGGTCGACATCGCCATGTCGGACCTTCTGAGCTTCCTCGATTCGTCCGGGTCCAACACCCGCGTGATCGAGATCGTGGAGGAGACCGACCGGCAACTCGTGACGAACCGGAACCTGATCGCGGCCTTTCTCGAAAGCCGTGATCGGGACATCGAAGAGTGCCGCGTAAGGCTCGAGGACGTGGAAACCGCGACGGATCAACTGAGCGGCCTGGTCGGCGGTATCCGCGACATAGCAAGGCGGACGAATCTCCTCGCTCTCAACGCCGCTATCGAGGCGGCGCGCGCTGGGGAGTTCGGGGCCGGCTTCGGCGTTGTCGCATCCGAGGTCAAGCAGCTGTCGCAAGCCTCCGATCAGGCGGCGACCCGCATCAACGAGGGTTTGATGACGCTGCGTGGCTCGATTCGGGAAAACCTGACGACCCTCGTCAGTCACCGCATCGCGGGTGAGCGTGTGGAACTCGGGAAGATCTCGACGGCAATATCGGACCTGACCGAGAACATGGAGCGACTGATCTCGCATCAGCGCGACACGCTGGTGAAGGTTCAGGACGAAAGCGCACGCATCGCTCAGCCGGTGGTCGAGCTCATGGCTTCGATTCAGTTCCAGGATGTCACGCGCCAGCGTCTCGAACATCTCGAGACGATCTTCGCGGCGGCACGCCACAATCTCGATGCGTTGGGCAACGCCGCCCAGTCCACGGGCGAGTTGCCCGATCTCGATCAGTTCGCCGCCGTGGCGAACGCCGATGGCCCATCTCCACCGCGCAAACTCGTTGTCGGAGGCGGCGACGAGATCGAGCTTTTCTAGGCTCCCTGCATATGAAACGCATGGGGCCTGAGCCACAAACCATGGGTCACCATGCTGCGCCTAGAGCGGGACAATGGTAACCTACATTAACGTCCGGTCTCTCGGCTCCGCTGGTACCGTCTACAAGCAGAAAGTGATCACGCGCGCATGGCAACCGTCCTGGTGGTGGACGACATCCCTGTCGTCAGGCGGACCATCCGCAAATTCCTCGAACGCGGCGGTCATTTGGTGACCGAATGCGGTTCCGTGGGCGAAGCGGAACAGGCGCTGGGATCGGGTTCATTCGACCTGATCGTGACCGATCTCTGGATGCCGGGACAGGATGGACTGACGCTGATCCAGCACGTGAAATCGCGCACCCGGCCGCTTCCCCTGGTGGCGATCACGGGCGGGGCGCCACGGATGCCCCAGCTCTTCTCTACCGAAGAGGCGATCCGGGCCGGAGCCGACCGCGTGCTGATGAAGCCCGTGGGCATGCAAGAGCTCTTGAACTGCGTGACGGAACTGCTCGCCGCCCGTCTGAAGGGAGTGAACTGATGCACAGTCTCGGACGGATCCTGTCGGAGCACCGCGATGCGGTGATCGATTCATGGATCGAGCGTTTACGCGACGATCGCGGTGCCGGCGTGACACCGAGTGCTTCACCCCGCGTTCTGCGGATCGAACTCGCCGCCTTTCTCGACGCGCTGACGGCGTTCTTCCTCAGCGGCATTGAAGGAACCGAGGACAGCTTCCGCGAGGTCGCCTCACAGGCCACCATCATCAGCTCGGCGCGGGCTCGGGACGGCTACACCCCCGCCCAGACCGCGACCCTCGTCATGTCGCTCAAACCCGTCGTCAGCGCGGTCATCCAGCGCGAAGCCGGCGGTCTTTCGTCCGAACTCCTCGAGACTCTCGCGCACTTGGATGCCACGGTGGACAGAGTTGCCCTCGTGACCTTCTCGGCCTTCGTCGAGACCCGCGAGCGGCTGATCGAGCGCCAGAGCCGTGCGCTTCTCGACCTTGCGACACCGGCCCTGCCGATCTGGCGCCACATCGTGCTGATGCCGCTCGTGGGCATCGTCGATACGCAGCGGGCGCGACAGATCATGGAATGGCTGCTCGAAGCGTTGACGCGGGAGGAAGCCCACATCGCCATCCTCGACGTGACGGGAGTGCCGGTGATCGACAGCCGCGTCGCCCTCCATCTCACAAAGACCGTGGAGGCGGCACGCCTTCTGGGCGCCAAGGTCATCGTCACCGGCATCAGCCCGGATGCGGCGCAGACACTGGTGAAGCTCGATGTGAACCTCACGAGCATGATCACCCGCGGCACCTTGCGGGCCGGCCTCGGCGAAGCTTTCCGCCTGCTCTCCGCCGATGGCCAGGCACCGCCCAGCAAGGCGGGGTTCTGATGCGCGTCCCGATCCTGAAGCTCGGGCGCGTCCTGCTGACCTCCCTGCCCGCCGACCTGACGGACCAGCAGGTCATGGATCTGCAGATCGATGCGCTGGCCCTGCTCCGCGACGACCGCGCGGATGGGCTCGTCATCGACATCACCGCCGTCGACGTAGTGGATTCGTACATGGCGCGGGTGCTGTCGGAGACCGCCAAGATGGTCGGCATCATGGGCGGTGTCGCGGTACTCGCCGGCATGCGCCCCGCCGTGGCGCTGACTCTGGTGGAGATGGGCCAGAACCTGATTCAGATGGAAACGGCGTTCGACCTCGAAGGCGGCGTCGCGAAGGTTCAGAGGGCGATGGCCACCCGCGGAGGTCACCGTGACGAACCACCCGAGGTCTGAATTTTCCGACGATACGTCGGCGACCCTGGTATCGGTCGTGGAGATTCACGGACAGGAAGACATCCTGATCGCGCGTCAGGCCGGGCGGGACGCAGCCCGGAACATAGGGCTCGGCACCGTCGATCAGACCCGCCTCGCCACGGTGATCTCCGAACTTGCCCGCAACGCCCTTCGCTACGCCGGCGGCGGCCAATGCCGCATCACCACCCAGGTGGCGGCCCTGACCCGCACCATCGTGCTAGAAATCGAGGATCGGGGACCCGGCATCGACAACGTGACCGCCGCCCTCACCCCGGGCTTCTCGACCGGCGGAGGACTCGGTCTCGGCATGTCCGCCGTCCTCAGGCTGATGGACGACATGGTCGTGGAGACGCGGCCGGGACGAACCATGATCCGGGCGCAGATGGTGCGGCATACATGACGACGCCCATCGGATCCGAACGTCCGGACGAGGCCCCCCTCGAAACGCTGATGTTCCGAATCATCGCGGAGATCGACGTGGCCGAGGCCCGGCGGGCCGCGCGGCATATAGCCGGCCGACATGGCTTCAAGACGGTGCAGGCCTATGGCTTCGCCACGGCGGTGTCCGAGATCGCGACCAATCTCGTCCTCCATGCCGACCGTGGCGGCGTCATCCATCTGACAGCCGCGCTGGTGAACGGCATTCCAACCATCGGCTTCACCGCAGAGGACGACGGCCCCGGCATACCCGATCTCGCTCTGGCCATGCAGGATGGCTACTCGACCCTCGGGGGCCTGGGATGCGGGTTGCCCGGGACAAGGCGCCTCGTCGACACCTTCGCGGTGACGACGCGTCCCGGCGAGGGAACCCGCATCGCCTGCAGCCTGACCCGCATATGAAGATCGCCTCGTCCCTGCGCTCATTCCCGGGTGAGACCGCTTGCGGTGACGTCGTCGCTTGGTGGCGGGAGAATGACGCGACGCTCATCGCCGTGGCGGACGGCCTCGGGCATGGCACCTCCGCGCGGCTCGCCGCCGAATCCTTCATGGCCGCCGTGGAGGATTCTTCCGGCCTCGGCCTGGCCGAACGGATGCAACGGGCCGATCGGGCGATCGTGCGCACACGGGGCGTAGCTGCCACCCTCGTGCAGATCGACCTCACCGCAATGACATTGACCGTTGCGGGGGTCGGCAACATTCAGGGCGGGATATTCGGCGCTCGAACGCGGCGCTTCGACGGGGCCGCAGGCATCGTCGGGGCGGGAATCCGAGCGATCCGCCCCCTCACATTCGCGTTCGATCCGGCGGACGTGCTGGTACTATGGAGCGACGGCCTGCGGCACGTGGATATCGACGAGACCTGCTGGCGGTTTCGCGACGAACCACAAAGGCTCGCGGATTGCCTGCTCGCACGCTTCGGATGCGAGAGCGACGATTGCTCCGTCCTCTGCGTCGCCTTCGACGGAGCCGTGGTGTGAAGGCCTTCCTCGACCGCTATGCCGCCGGGATGGCCTCCTACGTGATGACCGAGGGGGAGGCCGCTCTCGTCGATATCGAGGAGCTTGGCCGCGAGGCCATCGCGACAGGTGTCTCGCTCGAAGACATTGTCGGCCTTCACGAGGGGGCCACTCTATCCCTGTCGGAGATGGGAATCGCCATCAGCGAGCCGGCCATGATCCGCCGGATGTCGGCCTGTCTGAGCGCCCTGGCCATCGCAGCGGCCATTGCCTTCGGGAGCAAGCTCGAACTGCTTGAACGGCAGCGGCAGGAGGAGAGCAAGCGAACGGAACGGGAGCGTCAGCGCCTCGAGACCCTCGGCCAGATGGTTGGCTCGGTGGCGCACGAACTGAATAACCTGCTTCAGCCGGTCCATGGCATGACGGAGATCATGCTCGCGGATTTCGAGGCGAATGCGCCCGAGCGGGCAGACCTCGAAACCATCCTCGCCTGCACCGATCAGGCGGTCGGGGTCATCCGCAACATCCTGGCCTATGTCAGACAGGAGCGCAGGGTACCCGAAGCCATACCCTTGGGCCATGCGGTGGAGAATGCCTGCGCGTTCCTCCAGCCAATGCTGCGTCCGCCTCTCGATGTCGCGATTCGGGATACCGAGAGCCCGGTTCTCGCCACGGAGAGCGAGGTCACCCAGATCCTGCTCAATCTCGTCCAGAACGCCATGCAGGCCGAGGCATCGCGCATCACGGTGCGGGTCGACCGTTGCAACCGGCGCTTCACCGCGGGTCCTGCCGAGGTGCCATGCCTTCAGCTCGTGGTGATCGACGACGGGTGTGGCATGTCCGAAGAGGTCGCGGCCTGTGCGACCGATCCTTTCTTCACCACAAAGACCGAGGGTCAGGGCACCGGCTTAGGGCTCGCCATCGTCAAGGGGATCGTCATGGGATGGTCGGGCGAGTTCGAGATCGCGTCGCGGTTCGAGCGCGGCACGGTGGTGACGATGTCGTTTCCAGTTGTGTTCTGACAGCCCATCACCGCACCTTGCCGGCAGCAGCCTACGTGATCCCCTCACGGCTTCATCCGCATCGATATGACGCGGCGTCCGCCCGGCAGCTTGCTCAGCGCAGGGTGGGCTGTCAGGTCGCTCTCATGATCCGTAAGAGTTTTCGCCACTGCCCAAATCGGCCTGAGCACAGAGCGCTACCGACGCGGAATATGCATCGTTGTGCGACGCACCAATCTGCTGTCGGTCGTTGATCGTGAACGTGTTCTTGTGCCGGAGATGTGTGAGCACCGCTCGGGTCGGAGTGCGATGCAATGACGAATGTAGACTGAATAGGCATCTGCCACACTTGCGGCGGATGAACGCCCGATTAACACTACCTACTCCGAAAGAATGAATCGACCGATTCCTCGAGGCCGGGAGACAGTCCATGTCCCAGACGATTCACGTCAAACCGACCCATGACGGCACCTATACGGTCTATCGGGGTCCGACGGCGCTCGTGAGCGGCCTCACACGGCTTCAGGCAGAGCTGTATCAGGCCAGCATCTCCCGTCAGGCCCAGCGCCCCCTGGTGGGATTGACGGCCTGATCCGGCATAGCCGGCAGGTGAGCGGTCATCTCCGCGTCAGCTGCAACACCCGGAGGTCGGCAATCGCCCCGGCCTCCGTCAACCCGCGTTCCTTGGCTTCGATCACGTAGCGGTCGTCGGCCTTTCTGACCGTATAGACATGATAGCTCGCGCGGCGGTGCAAGGTGCCGCCGTGCGACACCGCCGAGGCCGAAGGCGCTCCGACCACCGGGACGGCGGCACCACCGGGGCCTTCGACGAAGGCGATGCTCCCCACATGGTTGTGCCCGTGCAGGATCAGGTCCGCGCCGGCGCGCGCGATCATCGCCGTGAACGCATCCGCGTCCTTCAATTCGCGCCCGGGCGACGCCCCCCCTGGCTGCGGCGGATGATGGATCATCGCCACGCGAAACGGTGGTTCGGGCTCGGCGCCCAGCCGTTTCAGAATGGTCTCGACAGCCTCGATCTGCGACGGGCCGAGGCGCCCACTGGCGACGAAGGGCTTGGTGGGAATCGCGGACGAGACCCCGATCAGGGCGAGCGGTCCACGGCGCCGGAGATAGGGGAAGATGCCGTCGGTGCCATCGTCACCGGAGGTCCAGGCGCGGCACGCCTTCAACAGCCCTTCGAGTGAGCCGCGCACATAGGCGTCGTGATTGCCCGGAACGAAGCTCACATCGTCTGGAGCGCCGAGCGCTTCGAGGAAGACCTTAGCCGTCGACCACTCACTCGGCAGACCGATGTTGCACAGGTCGCCGGTGCAGGCGATGTGATCGTGGGGCTGCGTCCGCAGATCGGCCACCAGCGCCGCGAGGATCTCCATGTCGTGGTGTCGGCTGCGCCCGCGGCGCCAATTCACATAGCCGGTGGCGCGCTTGCCCAAAAGCTGGCGCAAGCGAGGACGTGCGATAGGGCCGACATGCGGATCGGTGAGATGAGCGAGGCGAAACATCGGTCTCCGTTTCGGATGAGGGCCTCGCCTTCGCCACTGGCGGCTGCCGCGTCAAGCCTCGCAAATCGTCGCTCGCGCCTTCGAATCCAGGATCGCAACGGCGTAAGCCCGCACGTCATAGAGGACCGCGCCGGCGCTCCGATACGGTGCTTCCTCCCTTACATGATGGCCGTTCCGTCGAATGGATGAGGTCGGGCCCGCCCCGGCGAGGTTGCGCCGGTAATTCGAACGGCGCTAGACCACGCGGGACCGGCCATGCTCCCGAGCGAGCGCCGTTCGGCGGATGCGCAGACGACGCAACCGGCCGCGCGTGCGCCCTGAGGGCCGACCGGACGAAGGGCCGAACGTCCGGCCCGCGGAACCGAGTGTATGAGCCTTCTCAAACGCGTCGGCCGGTCGCCACCGGTTCAGAAAAGCCTCGGCTTCGTCGCCTTCCACTATCTGCGCTTGGTGCGCGCGACGAACCGCTTCACGGTCGAACCGGCCGAGCCGCACCGCTGGCTCGACGGGAAATCGCCGTTCATCGCCGGCATGTGGCACGGTCAGCATACGATGATCTCGTTCATGCGCCGCCCGCAGGACAGGATCGCGACGATCATCTCGCGGTCGGCGGATGGCAACATCAACACCATTGCCCTCACCCGGATGGGTGTCCGCGTCATCCGGGCCTCCGGGGCACGCGGACGCGCCGTGCGGGATGCCAAGGCGAAAGGCGGCGCGGAAGGGCTGCGCGCCATGATCCGGGCTTTGAAGGATGGCGAGAGCGTCGCCTTCAGCGCCGACGTGCCGAAGGTGTCACGCCGCTGCGATCTCGGCATCCTGACACTGGCGCGGTTCTCCGGTCGGCCGGTCATTCCCGTCGCGGTTGTCACGAGCCGGCATCTGCGCTTCGACAGCTGGGACAAGGCCTGTTTCGGGCTGCCCTTCGGCAGGGGCGCCATGGTCTTCGGTGAACCGGTCCTCGTCCCGCGCGACGTCGATCCGGAGGAATTGGAGCGCTTGCGTCAGCGCCTGGAGAACGAGATGAACCGGGTTCACGATCGGGCCTACACCCTCGTCGGCCGCCCGGACCGGGTCGTCGATCCGGTGGCCGGGTCGCTGGCCCTCGGGCCGTTTTCGTGAAGGCTCCCCCGCTCACCATCGCTCTCCGGGCTTATCGCTTCGGCCTCTATGTCGGTGAACCGGCGGTGGCGGGCCTTCTGGCCTGGCGCTCCCGCCAGGGCAAGGAGGATCCCGGGCGCCTGCCTGAGCGTCGCGGCCTTGCCGGACGAGCCCGCCCGAGCGGTTCCCTGGTCTGGATGCACGGAGCGAGCGTGGGCGAGGCCCTCTCGCTCGTCGGATTGGTCGACGGCATGATCGCCCGGGGCTTCAGCGTCCTCGTCACAACGGGGACGCGCAGCGCCGCCGAACTGATCGGGCGGCGCCTGCCCGCGGGCGCGGTCCATCAGTACATGCCCCTCGACGCGCCGCGCTGGATCGAACGGTTCCTCGATCACTGGCATCCGGACCTGGCGCTGGTGGCGGAATCGGAGATCTGGCCGAACACCGTCATCGCCCTGCACCGGCGCGGCATCCCGCTGCTCCTCGTCAACGGCCGCATGTCGGAGCGGTCGTTCAAGGGCTGGGTTCGCTCGCCGCGCACCGCCGAAGCCCTGCTCTCGCGCATCGCCATCTGCCTCGCGCAGACCAGGGACGATGCCGAGCGTTTCGAAAGGCTCGGCGCACCGCGCGTGAGCATCGCCGGCAACCTGAAATACGATTCGGCCGTTCCCCCTGCAGACGATCAGCAGCTAGCCTATCTGCGCGACGTCATCGGCGACCGTCCGGTCTGGGTCGCGGCCAGCACGCATCCTGGCGAGGATGCTACGATCGCCGAAGCTCACGCCGCCTTGCAGGAGAGAGTGCCGAATCTTCTCACCGTGGTGGTGCCGCGTCATCCCCAGCGCGGCGAGGACGTGGCGGCGTGCGCCTCCGCCCTCGGGCTTCGAAGCACGCTTCGCTCCCGCGGCGGTCGCCCCCACGGCAACATCGACGTCTATGTCGCCGATACGCTCGGGGAATTGGGTCTGTTTTATCGCCTCGCGCCGCTGGTCTTCCTTGGAGGTTCAATGACGCAGCGCGGCGGCCAGAATCCGATCGAACCGACCCGTCTCGATGCGGCGATTCTGCATGGGCCGAACGTGCAGAACTTCGCACAGGTCTACCACGCCCTGGACGAGGCCGGCGGGGCCCTGATGGTGGCGGATGCCGGGGAGCTGGCAGCGGCTGTCGGCGCACTCCTCCTCGACCCCCGACGGTCCCGCGCCATGGCCGATGCCGGAAATGCCGCCTTGCGTCCGTTCGAAGGGGCGGTGGAACGCACCCTTGCGATCCTCGATCCATTCATCGCCCAGATGAAACTCTCCGCCGTGATCGCCTCCTGATGCGAGCCCCGGTTTTTTGGGACTTGCCCGGCCATCCCCTCGGCCGATTGCTGGCGCCGCTCGGGGAAATCTACGGATCGCGCGTCGCCGCCCGCATGGACCGCGCCGGCAACAAGGCGGCCTGCCCCGTCATCTGCGTCGGCAACTTCACCCTTGGCGGCGCGGGCAAGACCCCGACCGCTCTCGCCTTGGCAGCGATGCTGCGGGGAATTGGCCTGGAGCCAGCCTTCCTGACCCGTGGCTATGGCGGACGTCTGACCGGGCCGATCGCCGTCGATCCGTCTCGGCATGGATCGGCGGATGTCGGCGACGAGCCACTCCTGCTAGCCGGCAGCGCTTTAACGATCCTGGCCCGCGACCGGCCTGCCGGGGTGGAACTCTGCCGCGCGCTCGGTGCCGGCGTGGTGGTGATGGATGACGGGCTCCAGAATCCGAGTCTCGCCAAGGACCTTTCCCTCGCCGTGGTCGACGCCGTCAGCGGAATCGGCAACGGCCTCGCTTTTCCGGCAGGTCCTCTCCGCGCACCGCTCTCGCGGCAATGGCGTCACGTCCACGGCCTCGTCGTCATCGGCGATGGCGGCCGGGGCGAGGTTCTAACAATGGAGGCGGCGTCGCGAGGCTTGCCGGTCCATCGAGCCAAGCTGGTCCCGACAGTGCCCGCTGCGGTTGCGGGAAAGCCCGTGCTCGCCTTCGCAGGGATCGGGCGGCCGCGGAAATTCTTCGATACGCTGGTGGAGGCCGGAGCGACCCTAGTCGAGACCCGGTCCTTCCCGGATCACCACCCCTATCGCGCCGCGGATGTCGCTGGCCTTGCGGCTTGGGCCCAGGCTTTGGGCGCGATGCTGGTAACGACGGAGAAGGACATTGTGCGCCTGCCCGCGGATTTCGCCGCGGGGGTGACGGCGCTCGGCGTGACCCTTCGGTTCGTTGACGAGAGCCTACTGCTTGCGCAGGTGAGCCGCGTCGTCGAGATGTTCAGCCCGCCGAACGACCGAGCTCGGCCAGACGCTTCATCACCGCTTCGGGCGTGATGTAGGCCTCCTGGAGCTCGGCACTCCAGTAACGAAGATTGTCGAGGGCGATCGGCTCGCCGGTGACCGCGCAGCGCACGAAGCTTCCGGGCTTGACGACGCGCATGGTGCCGTCGCCGTACTCCACCGTCGCCTCGCCGGAGGCCTTGCGTTCGAACCGACCCAGCATGTCTCGCCCGCTTCTCAAGTGCGACCATCGAAGGAGCGTTCTAGGATCGCGCCGACGCCGTGTCGATGGCGCTTGATGACGTCCGATGGCGCTCGACAGGCCGGTCGCGTTCCTGTTCTAACAGCCGTCGAATCCTCCTACCGGACCCCATGCGATGGCGGACACGATCGACGCGGATCTCGCTGCTCTGTTCGATGCCGCCGGCGCGGCGAAAGCCCGCGCTTACGCGCCTTATTCGAACTTTCCCGTCGGCGCCGCCCTGAGGGACGAGCACGGCCGCCTGCATGCCGGATGCAACGTGGAGAACGCGGCCTATCCCGTCGGCACCTGCGCCGAGGCGGGCGCCATCGCCGCGATGATCGCGGCCGGCGGACGCGCCATCGCCACCATCCTCATCACAGGCAACGGCCCAATTCTGGTGACGCCATGCGGCGCCTGCCGCCAGCGCATCAGGGAGTTCGCGGAGCCCGGAACGCCGATCCACATCGCCGGCCCGGAGGGTATCCGACACAGCTTCACCCTGGAGGCACTACTCCCTCAGTCTTTCGGGTCGGACAATCTGCACCGTACCAAGCCGTGCGCCGATGTCTGACAAAATCATCTCCCTCGCCGCCGACACGGTGCGTCGCCACGGTTTCGGCGGGCCCTACGATGCCGCCATCGTCACCGGCACGGGCCTCGGGCTGGTCGCCGGCAAGCTCGAAGACAGCATCTCCCTCGCCTATTCGGGGATTCCAGGCTTTCCCTCCCCTGGCGTGACCGGTCACGGCGGCACCCTCCATGCTGGGCGCCTCTCCGGGCGACAGGTGCTGGTTTTCGAAGGACGGAGCCACGCCTACGAAAGCGGCAACGCCGCCGTCATGAAGGTGCCCCTGGGGGTCGCAAAGGCGCTTGGCGTCCCGCTCCTACTCCTCACCAATGCGGCTGGATCGTTGATGGCGCAGGCGGGCCCGGGCAGCCTTGTGGCTGTCGCAGACCACATCAATTTGTCGGGCCTCAATCCGCTGATCGGCGAGACGGGTGATGGTCGTTTCGTCCCCCTTGTCGGCGCCTATGATTCGGCTGCGCGCGAAACCCTCCACGAAGCGGCAAGGGAATGCGGGATTCCCTTGCATCACGGAGTCTATGCATGGTTCTCGGGGCCAAGCTTCGAGACTCCGGCCGAGATCCGTATGGCGGGGCGCCTCGGCGCCGATCTGGTGGGCATGTCGACAGTTCCGGAGGTGATCCTCGCCCGCTTCTTCGGCCTGCGGGTCGCGGCCATCTCGGTGGTTACGAACCTTGCCGCCGGGATCGGAGACGGCGATCCACACCACGACGAGACCAAGCGCGCGGCCGCCGCTGCCGCGTTCGACCTCGCCCGTCTCATCGACGCGTTCGTCGCACGGCTGTAGGAAAGAGCATGAGCGACGATCCCCATCATTCCGAAACCGCCGTTGCCCGACGCGCGCTGCCCCTTCTCGATCTCACCGATCTCGGCGATTCTTGTTCGGATCAGGCCATAGCGACGCTTTGCGGCAAGGCCCGGGCAAGCCGTGTCGCCGCTGTCTGCGTCTGGCCCCAGCATATCGGGCGCTGCGTCGAGTTGCTGGCCGGGACTCCGGTGCGTATCGCCACGGTGATCAACTTCCCAGCCGGAGGCACGGATATCGAGCGCGCGGTGGAGGATACCGCCGAGGCGCTGCATGACGGCGCGCATGAGATCGATCTCGTCCTACCCTATCGGGCGTACCTTGCCGGTGACACGAGGACTACGGCAGGGATGATTGAGGCCGTGCGGGAGATTGCAGGGCGCGCCATTCTCAAAGTGATCCTCGAATCCGGAGCGATGCCGGGAATCGGCCAAGTCACCGAGGCAAGCCGCCTCGCCATCGCCGCGGGGGCGGATTTCCTCAAGACCTCAACGGGCAAGAGCGTCATCTCGGCAACGCCGGAGGCCGCGGAGGCGATGCTCGCCGCCATCCGGGACAGTGATCGCCCTGTCGGATTTAAGGTCTCGGGCGGATTGCGCACCGTGGCCGATGCCGCCCTGTATCTCGCCATCGCCGACCGGATCATGGGGCCGGGCTGGGTCGAGCCGCAGACTTTCCGCATCGGGGCGAGCAGCCTGCATGACGCGCTGACTGCGAGCCTTGGAGGCCGCGCTTGATGCTACCGCAGGAGCTGATCCGGGCCAAGCGGGATGGACGCATTCTCGCTGATGCCGAGATCGCCGACTTCATCTCCGGTCTCACCGATGGGCGGGTGACCGAGGGGCAGGCCGCCGCCTTCGCTATGGCCGTGTTTTTCCGTGGCCTGTCACTGGCCGAGCGCGTGGCCCTAACGCGGGCGATGACCCATTCGGGCTCAGTGCTGGATTGGGATTTACCCGGCCCGGTGCTCGACAAGCACTCCACCGGCGGCGTCGGCGATACGGTCAGCCTCGCTCTGGCACCCATGGTGGCTGCCTGCGGTGGTTACGTGCCAATGATCTCCGGCCGCGGCCTGGGCCATACCGGCGGCACCCTCGATAAGCTCGCGAGCATTCCCGGCTACGACGCGACACCCGGTCTCGATCGTTTCCGCAGCGTCACCCGCTCCGTCGGTTGCGCCATCATCGGACAGACGGCCGACCTAGCTCCAGCGGACCGGCGGCTCTACGCCATCCGTGACGTCACCGGCACGGTGGAATCCCTCGACCTGATTACGGCATCGATCCTGTCGAAGAAGCTCGCGGCCGGGCTCGACGGTCTCGTGATGGATGTGAAGACGGGCTCCGGAGCGTTCATGGCGGGGACGAAGGAGGCACAGGCTCTCGCGGAAAGCATCGTTACCGTCGCCAAGGGCGCTGGGTTGAAAACCGTCGCGCTTATCACTAACATGGACGCTCCCCTGGCCTCCTCTGCCGGCAACGCCCTCGAAGTCTCCTATGCGGTGGATTACCTGGCCGGTCGCTCCTGTGAACCAGCCTTCCATGCCGTAACCGTGGCGCTCTGTGCCGAGATGCTGATGCTGGGCGGCCTTGCCAAGGATTTCGACGACGCATCCCGCAGGGTCGAGCAGGCACGCGACTCCGGACGGGCGCTCGAAATCTTCGGACGGATGCTGGCTGAGTTGGGGGGGCCTGCGGATTTCATCGAAAAAACCGACCAATATTGCTCCGTCGCACCGGTGATCCGCCGGGTGAAGATGACCACGACCGGTACAGTCGCCTGGGTAGAGACTCGCAAACTCGGGCTTGCCGTCATTTCACTCGGCGGCGGCCGTACCCGGCCACAAGACGATATCGACCCGGCAGTCGGCTTCTCTTCACTCGCCCGCCCGGGAGATACAGCCGATCTCCTCGGCATCATTCATGCGCGGACAGAAGCCCAGGCCGATACCGCTGAAGTAGCCCTCCGTGCTGCCTACCGGATCGCCCCCGATGCCCCTCAATCGCCTCCGGACATTGCCCAACGGATCGCTTGAGGAGCACGACAGCTGGCGCTGAAAGAGGAACGGCCCGCGCCGTTTAAGTTCAAGAACTGGCCGGCCTCGCCAGAGAACTCGAGTATCGTGAATGGCACCGATGACCATGCCGAAGGCGAAATTCTTTTAGCCCTGGAATGGGATAGATTGGTCCTATGGGAAACCAAGAAGAAGCCCCAGCGGACGAGCCCGCTGGGGCTTTTTTACTAGAAGCGATAGTAACCGCCGTGGCGATGCCCGTGATGGTGATGGTGGCCCCAACCGTGATGGCGCGGGCGCCATCCATGATGACCATGACCGCCCCAGCCGTACCCCCGGTGCCCGCCCCAGCCATGGCGATGATGTCCACCCCAGCCATGGTGCCTACGATGGTGATGGTGATGGTGCCCGCCCCAACCGTACTGAACAGGAACGAAACCGGCCTGTGCCGGATCGACCAAGGCTACGGAAGGGGAAAGGGGTGCTGCCTGAACGATGCCCGGTGACATGCCAACAACGCCGACGGCGAGGGCCGCAGCGGCAAACCAACCTCTCATCCGATGTGCGAATGCGCGAAACGCCATGTCAGCCTCCGTCGATTGCTACGCCAGGGCGATCCCGGCGCTATAGCCAGACCGTAGGAGCAATGGGCTGAACCGTGGATGAGCCGGCTCTTCAGCCAACGTTCGGCAGCAATGACTCAGGGACGGCGGTAAACCCAGACCCGTGCTGGTGGAAGGTTGAGCCATACACGGCTCGAGCGGCTGGCTGTATAGCTCCCGGCATCGCAGCGTTCGGGGATCGGCGGCACCACCGCATAAGTGAACTGCACGAAGGGCGAACCCGGATGCATCATCGTATGCGCGGCATTGAGAAGATCAAGACGTTGCTCGAGAGGTTTGGTGAACAGCGGCAGGCTGGAGACGGTTGCAGCGGCCTTTGAAGTGAGTAACTCACCGATCGTCTGTTTCATGTTGTAGGCGTCGCCGCGCAGGATCGTAGCGCGAGGAAAACGCTTCTGCAGCAATTTGCAGAAATCCGGATTGTACTCCACGAGCACGAGACGTTCCTGCTCGATGCCCCGGCGGATGAGTGCCTCGGTCACCGGACCGGTACCGGGTCCGAGTTCGATCACGGGGCCCGGCGTACGAGGATCGACATAGGATGCCATCATCCGCGCGAGCATCTTGCCCGACGGCGTCACCGAACCGGTAACGAGCGGCCTCTCGAACCAAGAGCGCAGAAAGCGAGCTTCATCCTCCAGCGGCTCCCGCCGTTCACGGACAGAACCGGTAGCGGCGTAGGCTTTGGCGCTGGGTCGGCGTAGCGGCAACAAGATCCACTATCCTCAGATCACGCGTGGGAGGCTAAGGCTAGACGACAAAAGAGCGATGTCCGTCAAGACACAAGCCTCGTATCATCAGGGAGGGCGGAGCGTGCTCGCAGCGCCGATGCAACACCGCCACAGCTACAACGGCGAAGAGCCGGTTTCGATCCGCCGTCGCGGATGAAGACGCCGGTCACGAGCGGGCTGCCCCGCTGAGACCGTCGAAGAAGTCCCGCACCTTCGAAAAGAAGCCTGCGCTCTCAGGGTGGTTCTCTTCGGAGGCCGTACTATTAAATTCTTGGAGGAGCTCGCGCTGACGCTTCGATAGGTTCTGCGGGGTCTCTACGAAGACCTGAATATAAAGATCGCCGACATCCCGCGACCGCAGGACCGGCATGCCACGACCCTTTATGCGAAACTGCTTGGCGGTCTGCGTCCCCGCGGGGATGCGGACTTCCGTCTGCGAACCATCAATGACTGGCACCGTAATTTCGCCCGACAGGGCGGCTGTCACCATAGAGATCGGGACGCGACAGAAAAGATCGGCACCATCGCGCTGGAAGAAGGTATGCGGCTTGATCGACAGGAAGACGTAGAGATCGCCTGCCGGCCCGCCTCGCAGTCCCGTCTCGCCCTCTCCAGCCAGACGGATGCGCAGACCGTCATCCACCCCCGCCGGGACGTTGATGGACAGCGTGCGTTCTCGCGTGACGCGACCCGCGCCGGAGCAATTTCCGCACGGATTGTCGATGATCTCTCCGCGCCCATGACAAGCCGGGCAGGTACGCTCAATGGCAAAGAACCCCTGGGCCGCCCGCACGCGGCCGTAGCCGCCGCAGGTCTGGCAGGGCTTCGGCTTGGACCCGGCCTTCGCACCGCTGCCGGAGCAGACTTCGCAGGTTACCGCCGTCGCCATCGTGATGGTTTCGGTCTTGCCGGCGAACGCATCCTCAAGAGAGATCTCTAGATTGTAGCGCAGGTCTGCGCCGCGCTCACGGGTCGCGCCACCGCGACCGCCTCGCGCGCCGCCGGCTGCTGCCCCCCCTCGACCATCACCGAAGAAATTATCGAAAATGTCTGACATGAAGTCGCCGAACTCGTTTCCAAATCCGGGGCCACCCGCTCCCCCCTGCTGGAAGGCAGCATGACCGAAACGATCGTAGGCCGCGCGCTTCTGCCCATCGGTGAGCGTCTGGTAGGCCTCGTTGATTTCCTTGAATTTGAGTTCTGCTTCCGCATTCCCCGGATTGCGATCCGGGTGATAGGTCATTGCCAGCTTGCGGAAGGCGACCTTCATCTCGCCGTCGGTCGCGGTCTTTGAGACCCCAAGAATCTCGTAGTAGTCCCGCTTCGACATTCCCCGTCCTCAAGAGTCCCCGGCGGATCTCACCCATCGTCACGGGAATCGCGCCATTGTCGGTAACCAGACGTGATGCGGGGCCGGATCACTCCGGCCCCGCATGCAGCGTGCGCCTTATGCCCGCTTCTTCTGGTCCTTGTCATCGACTTCCTGGAAGTCGGCGTCGATGACATCGTCTTTCTTAGTCTCCTCACCGGCAGCGGCATCCGCCCCGCCTTCCGGCGTTTGGCTGGCGGCGTACATCGCCTCACCGAGCTTCATGGAAGCTTGCATCAGATCCGTGGTGCGGGACTTGATGACCTCGGCATCATCACCCTCGAGGGCCGTGCGAAGGGCAGTCATAGCGGTCTCGATGGCGCCCTTGTCGTCGGCCGAGACCTTGTCGCCATACTCCTTCACCGACTTCTCGGTGGCGTGGATCAGGCTTTCGCCCTGGTTCTTCACCTCGACCAACTCACGACGCTTCTTATCCGCCTCGGCATTTGCCTCGGCGTCCTTCACCATCCGGTCGATATCGGCATCCGACAGACCACCCGAAGCCTGAATGCGGATCTGGTGCTCCTTGTTCGTCGCCTTGTCCTTGGCCGTCACGTTGACGATGCCGTTGGCGTCGATGTCGAAGGTCACCTCGATCTGCGGCATGCCGCGCGGGGCCGGCGGGATGCCCATCAGATCGAACTGGCCGAGCATTTTGTTGTCAGCCGCCATCTCGCGCTCACCCTGGAAGACCCGGATGGTGACCGCGTTCTGGTTGTCTTCGGCCGTCGAGAAGGTCTGCGACTTCTTCGTCGGGATCGTGGTGTTGCGGTCAATCAGACGGGTGAAGACACCGCCCAGCGTCTCGATGCCAAGCGACAGCGGGGTCACGTCGAGAAGCAGCACATCCTTGACGTCGCCCTGGAGCACGCCGGCCTGGACCGCCGCACCGATGGCCACGACCTCATCCGGATTGACACCCTTGTGGGGCTCCTTGCCGAAGAAGGATTTCACGACCTCCTGGATCTTAGGCATGCGGATCATGCCGCCGACGAGCACGACCTCGTCGATCTCGGAAGCCGAGACGCCCGCATCCTTGAGAGCCTTGCGACAGGGCTCGATCGTGCGCTGGACGAGGTCGTCGACCAGGGACTCGAACTTGGCGCGGCTGAGCTTCAGAGCGAGGTGCTTAGGCCCCGTGGCGTCGGCCGTGATGTAAGGCAGGTTGATCTCGGTCTGAGTAGCCGAAGACAGCTCGATCTTCGCTTTCTCAGCGGCCTCCTTGAGGCGCTGAAGGGCGAGCTTGTCCTTCGTCAGATCGATCCCCTGCTCCTTTTTGAACTCGGAGGTCAAGTACTCGACGACTCGGTTATCGAAATCCTCGCCGCCGAGGAAGGTATCGCCGTTCGTGGACTTCACCTCGAACACACCGTCACCGATCTCGAGGATCGACACATCGAACGTGCCGCCACCGAGATCATAAACTGCGATCGTGCCGGTCTTCTTCTTATCGAGGCCGTAGGCCAGGGCGGCCGCTGTCGGCTCGTTGATGATGCGTAGGACTTCGAGGCCGGCGATCTTGCCGGCATCCTTGGTCGCCTGACGCTGTGCATCGTTGAAATAGGCGGGGACCGTGATGACGGCCTGCGTCACCGGCTGACCGAGGTGTGCCTCAGCAGTCTCCTTCATCTTCTGAAGCGTGAAAGCCGAGATCTGCGAGGGAGAATACTTCTTGCCGTCGGCCTCGACCCAGGCATCGCCATTGTCGCCGCGGACGATCTTGTAAGGTACGAGACCCTTGTCCTTCTGCGTCATCGGGTCGTCGTAGGTACGGCCCACGAGACGCTTGATGGCGAAGAACGTGTGTTCCGGATTGGTGACGGCCTGACGCTTGGCCGGTTGGCCGACGAGACGCTCGCCGTCGTCGAGGAAGGCGACGATCGACGGCGTAGTGCGCGCGCCTTCCGCGTTTTCGATGACCTTGGGCTGCGTGCCTTCCATGACGGCCACGCAGGAATTGGTGGTGCCCAGATCGATGCCGATTACTTTACCCATGGCGGGATCCCTCTCATGTCATTTGGTCAAGCAGACCGCCGAGCCCCGAAGCGGCCCGGCCCATGGCGGTGAAGAACGAAAGATTGTGAGAGCGGAATTCGAACCAGCCAGAGCGCCTGAAACGCGCCAATCCAGGTCTTAATCCCGCGTCCCGCCGGATATAAGAAGGGTGATGCGGAGCCGCAAGGCGAAGCGTTCCGAACTGCCACGCCGATCCTATCTCCTTCGCGAATCGGGATGTTTGCACGGGGGATGATCGATATTCGGCAGCATGGATCTCAAAAATGTTGCAGGGACGCCACGTCCGCGCCACCCATCACATGCTAGTCTGGAACGTGGAAGACGGGCTTCCGGCCCGTCAAAGCGGGTCAAAAGTCAGTTTGTCGGCGAAAGCATCAGCCCCGGATGTGACATCAGGGTTTCGAAACAGTTGATGCAAGAACGAGAGCCCGACGCACATTCACCGTTCACCAGTCCGGTGCCGCGAGCTCCAAAGGCATGAAAGACTTGATGCGTCCATCCCGCGCCTTCCACCTGCTCCCTGCACTCCTCGTCCTGCCTCTCGTCGCCCTTCCGGCGAACGAAGCCGGGGCGCAGAACTTTTTCGAGGAGCTGTTCGGCATCGGCAAGGCGGCTAAGCCTCCAGTACCACCTCGCGGGGTACCTCCGGCCGGAGCGCCTCAGCCGGGGACGTTGCTGCCGCCGGGCGCACCAGGAGAAACAGCCCCTGAAGCTCCAAGGCCGGCCCCTGCGCCCCCGCGCCCCGTCGTCCTGAAAACACCGAGCGACGACAACATCCTTGGCCAGGAACTCCTGCTCAATGGCCTGACTGGCAGCCTCAAGATCGACAAGGCTGGCAATGCGGCCACCGCGCGGATCACCTTGCCCGGCACCAAGATTTCGCAGCCGAGCGAGACCTGCAAGGTACCGCTATCCGGGGGCTCGCCGATCTCTCTTTCCTCCGAGGGACGTCCCCAGGGCGTGGCGCGCTACGAGATCACCGGCGGTGAATGCCCGCTTCGGTTCGAAATCCTCGAAGGCAGCGTCTTGGTGACACCGATTGGCGGTGGCCGTGTCTGCAGCTTCGCATCGGCAGATTGCGCCACCAATCCGGGCGGCCTATGGGGTCCTGCAGCAGCGACCCTAATCCCTCGCTCCGCCGAATTCGACTCTGGACGAGGCGTCGCCGACAAGGCTGTGCGTGATAACTACAAGGTGATGACCCAGCGCGCCCGTGGGCAGGACGTCCGCACCATCGTCACCGAACAGGCGGCTTTCTCCTCCGACCGTGAGCAAACGTGCCGGACCTATGCCCGGGAGGGCGCCCACGGCTTCTGCAACGTGCGTTTCACCGAGGCGCGGGCACTTTCCCTCGCGGCAAGGCTTGGCGCCAATACGAGCACACCGACCGCGAGCACGACGCCCAGGCCTCGTAAGGCGAAGCCGCCGGTGGAGGGTATGAACCCAGACAGTGACGGTTCGCCGATCGGAGAATGAAGCGATACGAGCCGATCCGTTCAGGCTCGCCCTGCGCTGAAGGATAGCATCGCCGGGTCGATACCGTTGCTGCGCAGAGTGCGTTCGTACTTCGTTTCGAGCGCAGCATTGAAAATCATCTCTGGGTCTGCAGGGCAATTGAGCCAGCCATTGGCGAGAATCTCGCTCTCGAGCTGGCCTGCCTGCCACCCTGCATAACCGAGGGCGAGGACTGCGCTGGTAGGCCCCGCCCCGTTCGCGATGGCCCGTAAAATCTCCACGGTCGCGGTGAGGCAGATCCCATCATCAATGATGAGTGTCGACTGATCGATGTGGAAGTCGTCGGTGTGAAGCACGAAGCCGCGCTTGGCATCCACCGGACCGCCCATGAGCACAGGAATATGGCCCACCTTCTCACGCAGGCGGATCGCGTCGTCCTCACTGGCGATGTCCAACTGGACCAGGAGGTCGGGCATGTTCAGGTCGCTGGCCGGCTTGTTAAGGATAATCCCCATCGCACCATCGGCGGAATGGGCGCAGAGATAAATCACCGACCTTGCGAAGCGCTCGTCCGTAAGGCCGGGCATCGCCACGAGGAACTGACCGTCGAGATAGGCGGAGACCGGATCATGTCGCATCGCATCATGCTACCTGGGCGTGATGGCTTGTCCAGCAGGGATGCGATCCAGCCCATCGATAAGAAGGATGACGACCTCCCTGTCCCTGCTGAAGCGACGGCGCGTGAAGGATGCATCTCTGGAAAATTCGAAGTTCCTAAGCTTCGATGATCTAAGGATCGAAGCGGGGAGTTGGAGGTCCACGGCGTCGGGAAGGGCTGAATCATCATCCTTCCCCACGGATTTTCAGCCCTTGCTAGTTCGGGAAACGGGAACGGCCTTTCGCATCCTCTTTTCGCTCGAACCCGACGGGGCTGAGGACGACGACCTATCCGTGCCCGCTCGATACGGTCGACGTCCATCAATGGAATGTGGACGGGGGCTCCTTCGCGGAGGCTCGCCTCGACACGCCCCGAGGCTCGGGCTAGACCCTTCTCACCTATAGGGGGTCATCATGGCTCCATTGGCCCATGAGCTCTCGCGCGCCGTGGTGTCAGAACTCGGTCATCGAGACCGGGCATGGGCTCCAGGCGATCTGAGGAGACGACGACGGATGACGATCCAGGTTGGCGACCACCTTCCACAGGTGACCTTTCGCGTGAATGGCGCCGGGGGTCCCGAGGCTAAGACCACCGACGATATCTTCAAGGGGCGCCGCATCGTGCTGATCGGCGTACCAGGCGCATTCACGCCGAGCTGCCACCGCAACCACTTGCCCGGCTTCGTCGAGAAGCAGGAAGAGATCAAGGCACGCGGCGTCGATGCCGTGGCAGTGACCTCCGTCAACGACGTGTTCGTCCTCGAAGCCTGGCAGAAGGCCAGCAATGCCGACGGGATCGAGTTCCTCGCCGACGGCAATGCCGAGTTCGCCAAGGCCATCGGCCTCGACATGGACGGGGCCGGCTTCGGTCTCGGACCGCGCTCTAAGCGTTATTCCATGCTCGTGGATGACGGCGTCGTACGGGTCCTTAACGTCGAAGAATCCCCGGCCAAGACCGAAATTTCCGGCGTCGACGCCCTGCTCAAGGTCATCTGAACGGTCACATGTCCCGGGGTCGCGGTATCGCGGCCTCGTCGAACATCCGGCTGAGGGCGACCACGTCCGCGTGGTTGCCCGATACGAGATCGGTGATGTCGCCGACGAGAAGCGCCTTGGCATGGCGGCAGGCGACACCGTAGCGTCCCGCCATACAGGTGCATCGCAGACGCGGGCCGCTCGGGCGGTCCTCCAGGGTCACCGCGTAGAGATTGCCGCTGCTACCCCGCACGGAGAACCGCATCGCCCCGATCGGCGAGACGGGTGACTCGAACGACCTTGTTTCCCGTTCGACATATCCGGCCGGCAGTCGCGTAACCGGCAGGTGGATCGCCCTTGCCAGGGCAGTGATGTCAGGAGCTCCGTGCTGCCTCGCCGCAGCGAGGGCGATCTCCGCGCAGGCATAGGCGTCCTCACCCGCATCGTGATGTTCGAAACGGATACCGAGCCGGGCCGCGACCTTGCCGAGGCCGCATCCCTCCGGTGCGGGAAACACTTTTCGCGCGATTTGAAGTGTGCAGAGCGAAGCGAAGGCTGGAACGGTCATGCCATAGGCGTGGAGCGAAGCCCGGAGCACACCCATGTCAAAGCCGGCATTGTGAGCGAGTACCAGCCCGGACGAGAGGTCGGGCAGGAACTCCGCCATCACATCCGGGAATTCCGGTTCCTTGCAGACATCCGCCGGCAGGATACCGTGGACCCGGATGTTGCCTGGCGAGAACCGAATCTCACGTGGCCGGATCAGGCGTGATTCACGCCGGACCACCGCGCCGCCTTCGATCCATGCGAGCCCGACCGCGCAGGCGCTGTCGCGCCGTTCGTTGGCCGTCTCGAAATCGATGGCGAGCGTCGTCACGCCGTCTCCACCATGGCGATCCAATCTTCCTCGCTCACCACTTTGACCCCGTGCTTCTCGGCATCTTTCAGCTTTGAGCCCGCGCCGGGCCCCGCGACGACAAGGTCGGTCTTGGCCGAGACGGAGCCCGAGACCTTGGCGCCGAGGCGTTCAGCCGTGGCTTTGGCCTCGCCTCGGGTCATGCGCTCCAGGGTGCCGGTGAAGACAAGGGTCTTGCCGGCGAAAGCGGTCGCAGTGGCGGCCACCGCCATCGGCTCGGTCTTCACTTCTCCGAGCAGGGCGTTGACCGCATCGGCATTGTGAGGTTCGGCAAAGAACGCGATGAGGGAATCGGTGGCCACGGGGCCGATCTCGCCATCGTCGGCGAAGACCCGATAGGGATCGCCGGGACGCTGGTCACGGGCGCGGGCGACGGCTGCTTCCACGGCAGCCTCGTCGCCGTAATGGGCGATCAGGTTAGCCCGCTGCGCCGTAGTCGGGCGCCGGCCCGTCCCGACCTCGCTGCCCTCCGCCTCGCCCACGAAACCCAATTCGAGCAACCGGTCCCGCGTCGTCGGCCCAACCCTCGGTACCGCCGAGAGTTCGAGCCAGTCCGGTCCAGCTTGAGCGGCGGCAGCGGCGGCGAGGGCCTGCATCAGGCTCGGCATATCCGGAAAGCGTTTGGCCAGGGCCTTGGCGGTGGATTCACCGATATGGCGAATCCCGAGGGCGAACAGGAACCGGTTGAGGGCCAGGCTGCGGCGCTCATCGATGGAGGCGAGCAGGTTCTTAATGGCCTTGTCCTCGTCGTCCCCCTTCTTCTTCGCCTTTTTCGGTGGCGGCTCACCTTCGGCGCGACGCTCGGCCGAAAGCGCTTCTCGACGGGCGACGATGGCCTCCTTCAACGGCGCGAATTCCAGGCGGAACAGGTCGGCGGGTTCCTTGATGAGTCCGGCCTCGAAAAGCACCTCGATATAGGTCTGGCCGAAGCCTTCGAGATCGAAGGCGTTGCGCGAGACGAAATGCTTCAAGCGCTCCAGTCCCTGCGCCGGGCAGATGAGCCCGCCAGTGCAGCGGCGTACCGCATCGCGCTGTCCGGTGCGTGGATTGACCTCGCGGACGGCGCGGCTGCCGCAGGCGGGGCAGGTCTCCGGAAAGACATAGGGCTTCGATTCCGGCGGCCGCCGCGCAAGATCGACATCCATCACCTTCGGGATCACGTCGCCGGCACGTTGGACGATGACCGTATCGCCGACGCGGATGTCGCGACCGTCGCGGATCGGCTCGCCGTCCCCGCCAACGCCCTGGACGTAGCCTTCATTATGAAGCGTCGCGTTCGAAACAACGACACCGCCCACCGTTACCGGCTTCAACCGCGCGAGCGGATTCAAGGACCCGGTCCGGCCGACATTGATCTCGATGGCCTCCAGGATCGTGAAGGCCTTCTGCGCCGCAAACTTATGCGCCAGCGCCCAGCGTGGGCTGCGCGAGACGAAGCCGAGGCGTCGCTGAAGAGCCAGATCGTCGACCTTGTAGACGATACCGTCGATGTCGTAGCCGAGGCCGGCGCGATCCTCTTCGATGACGCGGTAATGCGCCAGCATGGCATCCGCGTCGGCGCAGAGCACCGTGCGGTCGTTCACCGCGAATCCCCAGGAGGCGAAGGCCGCGATCATGCCGTGCTGCGTCGTCTCCCGCATCTCCGACATTTCACCCCAGGCATAGGCGAAGAATTTCAACGGCCGCGAGGCGGTGATCTGGGAATCGAGCTGGCGCAGGGACCCGGCTGCCGCATTGCGCGGATTGGCGAAAAGCGCCTTTCCTGCCGCTTCCTGGCGAGCGTTGATGGCGGCGAAATCCGCGTGCGAGAGATAGACCTCGCCGCGTACCTCGCAGATCTCCGGCCAACCCGTCCCAGCCAGCACCTCTGGGATGCCCGAGACGGTTCTCGCATTCGCGGTCACATCCTCGCCGACCTCGCCATCGCCGCGGGTGGCCGCCGTGATAAGCTTACCCTCGACATAGCGTAGGGAGAGGGACAGGCCGTCGATCTTGGGCTCGGCGGTGAAGGCGAGCGGCTCATCGGGCAGGTTGAGGAAGCGACGGACCCGGCCCACGAAATCGTGGACCTCCTCATCCGCGAAGGCATTGCCCAGCGACAGCATCGGCACCGCGTGCCGAACTTTAGCGAATTTCTCAGAGGCCTTCGCACCGACGGAGGCGCTTGCCTGTCCGGTGCCGGCAAGATCCGGAAAGCGGGTCTCGATCGTCTCGAGGCGGCGCCGGAGGGCATCGTATTCCGCATCCGTGATCTCGGGTGCGTCCTCTCCGTGATAGAGCCGGTCTGCCTCCGCGATCTGCTCTGACAGGGCAGAGTGCTCGGCGCGAGCCTCCTCGGCGCTCATGGCATCGATCGGGTCGGGCGAGGCGGATGCGGGCATGAACACGTTTCACGGCTTTGGCTGGGGCATCGCGGGGTTTATCACAACCGGGCACGGCGACGGGAGGCCCCACGGATGCGCCGCAGCGGCACGGTGGAGAGGTAACCTTCGGCGGAAGCCATACGAATGGAACAGGCGGTCTCGCGCGAACGTGTGACTGGCCACCCTATATCGTCCCCACGCTCACCTATTTGAGAGTGAAGACTTTTCCGCTGACGGACCTTCATGCCTGCCACACCCGCTTTCTCCGCTCCCTGGCGTGACCGCGCCGGTCGTGTCTCGGGCCTGAAACTCGCGACATTCCTGTTCGCGCTGGCGCCCGGCCTCTGGCTCGCCGCCGCCTATGGGCTCGACGCCCTTGGGCCAAAGCCGATCACCGCCCTCATTCACAGCACAGGAGAGTGGGCGGTGCGATTCCTGCTGCTGTCGCTGGCGGTGACGCCGCTGCGGCGGATCGCGAACTATCCGAAACTGATCCTGGTCCGGCGCATGCTCGGCCTCACCGTCCTCGCCTACGGGCTCGTCCATCTCGGTCTCTATGTCGTGGACCAGAATTTCATCCTGTCTAAGGTGGTGAGCGAGATCGTCTCGCGGTTCTATCTCTCCATCGGCTTCGTGGCCCTCGTCGGTCTCACCGTATTGGGGATCACCTCCACGGACGGGATGATCCGCCGTCTCGGCAAAGCCTGGCCGCGCCTGCATAAAACCGTCTACGTCATCGCGGTGCTCGGCCTGTTCCACTACTTCCTTCAGGCCAAGATCGACGTGTCGGCGCCGGTCTACTGGACGGGTCTGTTTCTTCTGCTCATGGGCTGGCGGGGAATGCAGCGCTTCCGCCTGCCGATGAACGCGATCACCCTGTTCGGCCTCGCCATCGCGGCCTCCCTCGTCACCGCCCTGGTGGAGGCGGCGTGGTATGGGGTGAAGAGCGGCGTGCCCGCCAGCGCGGTGCTCGGAGCCAATCTCGAATTCTACGATGGCCTGCGCCCGGCCTGGTGGGTGCTCGTCACCGGCATCGCTCTGCCCCTGCTCAACGTGATGCGGCCCGCCATGACCAGAGGCGGCAAGGGCAGGCCTGTCCCCCATCAGTCCGGGCGGGAAGCGGTCCAGGCGAGTTGAGCGCTTGCGACCGGCGAATCCCTCGCGCACAAGCTCAGCGCCCTCTTGGTGCGGGCGTTTGGAACGTGAGGAGTTTCCAGTGATGCGTGTCAGGCTTCTTGGAGCGGCTCTCATTCTGACGGCCCTTCTCCCATCCTTCGCCATGGCGGAATGCGCGAAGGCCGTGCCGCCGGACCCGGCGACGCGCCCGACGAAGCCGACCGCCCCCGCCAAGCCGGCTTGCCTCGATGCCAAGGGAGGATGCCCCGGCTGGGAGGCCTACACGTTCAACGACGCGGTGAAGGCTTACAATCTCCAGATCGCGGCCTATCGTCCCCTGGCCGAAGCCTATGTGAAGGCGCTGAACGCCTATGTGAAAGCGAGCGGCGACTACGCGCAGTGTGAGGTGAAGGCGCTGCAATAGCCGACGCCGCCGCGATCTATGGTGCCCTCCCTCGCTTGACCCTCCTTGGGTGCGATGCCACAGCCTGCGGCATCGCCAGCGCCAGACAGGATGTCCGATGTCCGCTCCCCTCGACCTTCTCGTCCTCGGCAACGCCATCGTCGACCTGATCGCGCGGACGGATGATGGATTTCTCGAACAGCAGGGTGTCGCCAAGGGCGCGATGCAGCTCATCGACGAGGACCGGGCGGAGAGCCTGTTCTCGGTGATGGGACCGGCCACCATCGTTTCCGGCGGTTCTGGCGCGAACACCGCGGTGGGCGCGGCTCTCCTCGGCGCGAAGACCGGCTTCATCGGCAAGGTCCGCGACGACGAGCTCGGGGGGCTTTTCGCCCATGATCTCAAGGCGACGGGGGTCTCCTTCACTGTGCCGGCCGCGCTGGAAGGGCCTGCCACCGCCCGCTGCTTCATTTTGGTGACGCCGGATGGCGAGCGCACCATGAACACCTATCTCGGTGCCTGCCAGGGTCTGTCACCGGCCGATGTCGACGAGGCCACCGTGGCGAGCGCCCGCACCGTCTATCTCGAAGGTTATCTCTGGGATCCGCCGGCGGCCAAGGAGGCTTTCCGCAAGGCCGCCAAGATCGCCCACAATGCCGGCAACGCCGTCGCACTCACATTATCGGATGCGTTCTGCGTCGGCCGCTACCGCGAGGAGTTCCTGGGCCTCATCCGCGACGGCAGCATCGATATCCTGTTCGCCAATATTGGCGAGCTGAAAAGCCTCTACGAGACGGACAACGAGGAAGCGGCCATCAAAGCTTTGCGCGACGAGCGCAACCAGCGCGGCATGCATCTCCTCGGCCTCGTCACCCGCTCTGCCGAGGGCGCGATCGTGGTGAAGGGCGGTGAGATCCGCGCCATCGAGGCCGCACCGGTGACCGAATTGGTGGATACGACCGGCGCCGGAGACCTGTTCGCGGCGGGTTTCCTCGCCGGCCATGCCCGCGGCCTCGACAACGTGTCGAGCGCCCGGCTCGGAGCCTTGGCGGCGGCGGAGGTGATCCAGCATATCGGTGCCCGACCGCAGCACGACCTCGTGGCCCTGGCCAAGGCGCGCGGCCTCCTCTGAAATCACCGCCATAGCACCCCCCTTTCGACCGCCATCGGACGAGATTTACGACGAAGCGGCGGAGGGGTCCGATTCCGGTGCGGGAGGCCCGCGAAAGCGGGCCTGCGAGGCTCAACCGAGCAGGCGCTCGAACAGCGATCTGACCTCGGCGCGGCGTTCATCGAGTTCCGCCGCCAGGGTCGCGGCATCCGGCAGGCCCATGGCGATGGCGAGCCGCGTCAGCGCCACCGACGCGCCCGCCTTCGATTCCGCCTCGCCCATGAGACGCTGCCAATGGAGCGCGTCGTCGAAGAGGCGATAGGCCTCGCCGAGCCGACGCGCCTCGTTCACCGGCAGAAGGCCCCGATTACCAGCCTCGGCGAAGACGGAGGATGCATCGAGGCCGACAAGACCGGGATGGCGCTCAGCATGGGCCAGGGTCAGGGCCTGGGCCATGAAGTCGAGATCGAGCAATCCTCCCGGCGCCAGCTTGAGATCGAGCGGCCCCGCAAACCCTTTCTCACTGGCCACGACCTGGCGCATGTCGCGAACCGCGCGGAAGACCTCCGCCGTCTCGCGCTTCAGCCCGACGATGGTCCGGATCTGCCCCATCACCTCGTCGCCGAGACTCCGATCCCCGGCGACGACCCGGGCGCGGGTGAGCGCCATATGCTCCCATAGATCGGCCTCCTCCTGCTGATAGGGAAGGAAACTCCGCACCTGCACCGCCACGGGCCCCTGCCCGCCGCCGGGACGCAGGCGAAGATCGACCTCGTAGAGACCGCCACGCCGGGTCAGTGCGGTCAGCGCCGCGACGAGGCGTTGCGTCAACCGGTTGTAAGCCATGACCGCGTCGATGGACTTCGGCCCGAGACTCGTCCGGTTCTCCGCATCGAAATCGTAGAGCACGACGAGGTCGATGTCGGATTCCGCCGTCATCTGGTTGGCCCCGAGCCGCCCGAGGCCGAGGACGACACAGCGCCCGCCGGGCACCTCCCCATGCTCGGCGAAGAACTGGCGCGAGACCGCTTCGAGGCTTGCCGCCACGACGGCATCGGCGATGCCGGCATAGGCCCGCCCCGCCGCCTGCGGCGACAGGATGCCCGTGAGCAGTCGCGCCCCCGTGACGAAGCGCAATTGCCGCGCGGCGTCCCGGCTGCGGTCGAGGAAATCCTCATAGGCCGCGGGCTTACCGACCAGCCCGTGATACTGCGCGGCGATGTCCTCGGCATCCACTTTCGGCACGACGAAGGCCGGGTCGATGACCGTGTCGAGGACATGGGGACTGAAGGCGACGGTCTCGGCCAGGCGCGGAGCGCTTCCCAACAGGTCGGCGAAGAGCAGGCGCAGACGATCGTTCGAGCGCAGGATGGTGAGGAGTTCCACCGCCGCCGGCATCCGCGCGAAGGCGCGGTCGAGGGTATCCAGGGCCACATCGGGGTTCGGCGTGCCGCCGAGCGCCTGCATCAAGGCCGGGACGAGCTCGGTGAGAACCTCGCGGGCACGCGCCGTGCGGACAGCGGGGCGACGACCGAAATGCCAGCCGCGCACCGTCTCGGCCACGCGCTCGGGATCGGCAAACCCCAGGGTCCGAAGGGTGGCGAGGGTGGCGGGATCGTTGTCCGTCCCGCTGAAGACGAGATTCCCCACGGAAGCCGACAGGTCCGGTTCCGCCTCGAACAACAACGCGTAATGTGCCTGCACCCGCCGGGCGTGATGGAGCAGTTCCGTCTCGAAGGCCTTGGCGTCGGCGAAACCGGCGAAACGGGCGAAGCTCTCGAGACCGGCCTCTTCGGTCGGCAATCGTTGCGTCTGCTCGTCATTCACCATCTGCAGGCGGTGCTCGATGGTACGCAGGAAATCGTAGGCCTGCCCCAGCTCGTCGCGCGCGGTGCCGTCGATCCAGCCCTCCTCGGTGAGCGCCGCCAGCATCGCGATGGTGCGGCGGCCGCGCAGGTCGGGCCGTCTCCCGCCAAAGACGAGCTGCTGGGTCTGGACGAAGAACTCGATCTCGCGGATGCCGCCGCGCCCGAGCTTGATGTCGTGGCCTGCGACCGCGATCGTGTCGTGCCCGCGCACGGCATGGATCTGGCGCTTCATCGCATGGACGTCGGCGATGGAGGCGAAGTCGAAATACTTGCGCCAGACGAAGGGCCTTAGGCCAGTCAGGAAGTGTTCGCCCGCTTCGACGTCTCCGGCGATCGCGCGCGCCTTGATATAGGCGGCACGCTCCCAGTTCTGGCCGAGATTCTCGTAGTAGAGATAGGCGGAGTTCAGCGAGATGGCCGTCGGTGTCGATCCGGGATCGGGGCGCAGGCGATAATCGACGCGATGGACGTAACCCTCGGCAGTGCGCTCCTGCAGCAGCTTGGCAATCCCCTGCGCGAGTTTGGAGAAGAACGGCGTCGGAGCCAGGCCTTCCTTCAACCGCGCGATATCGGGATCGAAGAACACGACGAGGTCGATGTCGCTGGAATAGTTGAGCTCGCCGGCTCCGAGCTTGCCGAGGCCGAGGATGACGAGGCCGGATTTGAGCTGCGGGTTCGCGACGTCATGGGGGTAAAACCGCCCGGCCTCGGCCGCCTGCAACAAGAGAGCTTCGGCTGCTGCATGAACGGAGGCATCGGCGAAATCGGAGAGCGCCTTGGTCACCGTCGCCAGGGGCCAGAGCCCGCCGATATCGGCGAGGGCCACGAGAAGGGCATGATCGCCACGGTTGCGTCGAAGCTCGGCGGCGACGGCGTCGAGATCGCGGACCTCTCCGGATTCCTGGCGTGCGGCAGAGCGCTGCCGGGCGATGAGGTCGGCCACCAAGCGTTCGGGCGGTCGATCCAGCATCGCGGCGACGCGCGCGGGGTCCCGCACCACACGCTGCCAAAGAAAGGGAGAATGGTCGGCAAGGCCGAGAAGCAGCGCTCGTCCCGCCTCGTCGAGATGGCCGAACGCGGCCTCGACCTCCTTGAGCCGTGCCGCCGCACGCTCGGGATCCATCAGGACGGGCGCCCTCGTCAGGCGCTGGGTCAAAGGCGCTTCCTCGGTCACAGGCTGTCCTTTCCCGGCTCAGCGGGTTCAGCGAAAGCGGGCACTGGTTCTACGTCAGAAAACGCGCGACACTTCAAAAGCTCAAGCTCGTGGTGGAAATCTGACGGATGGTGCCCGCCTTGAGCATCCGCGATGGGTGGGAAGCGGGCTTTCGCTCTCCGCCCGGAATCGGACGTTCCGTATTCGACCCATTGTTGCCGGTCCGCTTCCTGATGTCCAAGTCATGAAGCGGACCTTCGTTCGTGCAACGACTATCGGCGGGTAGACTTGGGCAAGGTAAGGTCGGGCGTTCAGATCAGCCGGGCGCCACCATCGACGTGGAGGGTCTCGCCGTTCATGAAGCCGTTGCTCATGAGGAAGACGACTGCCGCACCGGCCTCAGTTGCGGTGCCGAGACGACGCTGCGGCAGCTTCTCGGTGAGGGCCGCCACATAGGCATCGCGATGAGCGCCGAGCGTACGGGAGAGGAGCGGCGTGTCCGTGGTGCCGGGTGAAAGCGTGTTCACGCGCACCGGCGCGAGTTCCAGCGCCAGGCCTCGTGCAAAGGCCTCCATCGCGGCCGAGGCGGCGGCGAGCACGGCAGTACCCTGGGCGCTCGGGCGATCCGCCAGTGCCCCCGAGATGAAGGTCACGGAGCCATCGGAAGCGAGGCGGTCACCGAGCGTCCGCAGGGTATGAACGGCCGCCCAGATCCGCTCGTCGAAGGCGCGCTTCAGGTACGCGACTTCGGCCTCCAGGACCTTGCCGGCGACGAAGCTGCCGGCGAGGAGGACGAGGTGGTCCACGTGCGGGATGTCGGCGAGTGCCTGTGTGATGGTCTCGGCCTTGGTGACGTCGGCCGCACGCCAGCCATCGAAGCCGTTCTCCGTCGCGACCTTCTCCGCGCCCTCGGGATTGAACCCGACGACGATCACCTTGGCGCCCGCAGCCTTGGCCTGGGTTGCGGCAGCCAAGCCGATGCCAGAGGTGCCGCCGAAGATGAGGACAGTGCGACCCTGAAGGGTGGAATCTGCAAGCGGGCTGATGTCGGTCATGGTCCTGATCCTCGTGCAAGGCGCCGTCGGCCGCCGATGACCTGAACCTAGATCTTCGCTTTGAGCTTGATAATTCCGCCATACGGCGCTTCAGTTATGCCATGACGGAACAGATTGGTCTCGACCGGCTTACGGGCCTCACCGCATGTCCGACGTCAGCACCTGTGGGACAGATTGAGGGTGTTCACGAACGGAGGATGGCTGGTTCATCGTAGCCCCTAAGGAGCGAAGATGAAGCAGATACACGCGGCGCCATGGAAGCAGCAACGTCGCCGATTAGTGCCACAAAAACCGGAGAAGGCGATGCGCTGCCCCGTCTACGGTCTTGCCTTCACCCTGGCTTTGGCTCCGGCCTCTGCGGCCGAGCCGATCACCGGCCAGGCCTTGATGATCGACGGCGATACCCTCCTGCACGAACACCGGGAGATCGCCGCCATCGCGATCACCTACGGAATGTTTCTGAGTGGGGTCTTTGCTCTCGCTGTCGAACAGCTCACCCGGCGTGGCGCCAGCGTCCGTGTTCTGACCCGCGATCCCGCCAAGGCCAGCTTCCCAGAAGGTGTCAAGGTTACAAAGGGCGACCTCCTCGACATCAAAGCGCTGCGCAACGCCTTCGCCGGTTTCAGCACGCTGTTCCTGCTGAATGCCGTGACAGGCGAGGAGTTCACCTAGGCGATCGACACTCTGCCGGCCTGAACTTGTGCGCCCCATAAAAGCGACCGAGTTTTTTAATGGGAATGGGGGCGGCCGAAGGGAAACGCGCTCAGACTCGCGCGCTCTAAAAGCCCATTTTCGAGAACCGGAGAGGGCCTGGCATCCGGTTCCGTGCGAGGATAAATTACGTCGATTAGGCGGGCTCATCGCCCCGCCTCGCCATTGGGCTTGACTAGAATTGTTGCACTGAATGGTACGTCCCGCTTGACCTGCATGTTGCAGTGAGCGATACATGTATCGACGAGTGCGACACGGGCGGCGTGATGATCCGCAGTTTCCATGACCGGATGACGGAGGCGGTGTTTCGGGGCCGCTGCCCGAAAGGCTTCCCGGCCGACCTCCTCAAGGTTGCCCGGCGCAAGCTCCGCGCTTTGCATAACGCTGTCGACCTAAAGGACCTGAAGTCACCGCCCGCGAACAAGCTCCACGCCCTAATCGGAGATCGCGCCGGGCAGCACGCAATCGCCGTCAACGACCAGTTCCACATCGTCTTCGTTTGGACTGACGCAGGACCGGAACGGGTCGAGTTCTGTGACTACCACTAGCCAAGGGGGGCTCTGCCATGTCCGACATGATCAGCATCACGACCCTTCGTCAGGCCTTCGAGGCTGGAGAGGATGTCGAGCGACTTCCGCCGCTCCATCCTGGGGAAGTCCTACGGGAGGAGTTCATGGTGCCACTCAGGCTGAGCGCTGGCGCAGTCGCTAAGGCACTCGGCCTTCCTCGCTCGCGCATCGAGCGCATCGCGAAGGAGGAGATCGGCATCAGCACCGACACCGCCCTCCGGTTAGCTCGGTACTTCGGTACATCGCACCAGTTCTGGCTCAACCTACAGGCTGATTTCGAGAGCGAGACCCTGCTTTCAGAGATCGGCCCGGAACTGGATCGCATCGAGCCGTTGCCGGCCGTAGCGGCCTAGCGCCGGTTACAAAGGAACGCCTCGACCCCCCTCCCGTTGAGGTCGGAACAGGGAGTGAAACCGATGGTCGATGTGTCTCAGATCAATGAACACGCTGACGTGGTCGGATCGGATGGCGTCCATGTGGGTACCGTCGATCATGTCGACCACGGTGAGATCAAGCTGACGAAGAAGGACTCGGCGGCCGAAGGGCTCCACCACTTCATTCCCATGGATTTCGTCCAAGCTGTCGAGGGCAACACGGTTCGCCTCGACCGCTCTGCGGAGGAGGTCAAGCGAGAGTGGTCGACATCCTGAACCCTTCCAGCCCCCTACCTATGGAGAATTGCTTTGGCCTCACGAGATGATGTCGCACCAAACGAAATCAGAACGCCGCCACCGGCTCACCCCGTAGAAAGAGTCAAGGAGCCGGCCGAACTCGCCGACGCCGGTCCAACAGGGCCACGCTCGGTAGAGCCTTCCGCGGATAAGGGGCCCTCGACGGGAGGATATGACGATCATTCCACGAGCAACCACCCTACCAATGAGAAGGGTGGTTACGGCGCAGGGTAAGGGCAAAGCGCCTTCGTGGTCTTGCAATCAGTTTCATAGTTTGAGTGCCATGAGGCTATCTCACGGATCACGTCACCAGCACCCGTTGTTCCGCACTTCATGGAGAGCGCTATGGTCGACAGTAACCAGCCTAAACCCGGTGACGAAGCCTCACCCGGCACGCCTGGAACAGGCGAAAACTTATGCCAAAGGTGCAGCGGCACCGGGAAAACTGGCTCAGACCCATGTCCTGACTGCAATGGTACAGGGAAAGTTATAACTGGAATCGGTGGCGGTTGAGGTTGTCGGCGTACTGTTCTTTCCTACACAGGCGATTGCATCCTCGGACATTGGCATTACGCCCCTCGCAACTGCAGCGGCTTTACGCTCCAGTTCTTCGGCCTTGAGATCCAGTCGGATGTCTTCGAGTTCAGCAGGTCCGATCATCGCAGTGCACTCCACGGCATATTGCGCCGCAAAGAAAGAACAAGCCTAGGGACGATAATCGTTCCATTGGCTTATTTCTCCGTACAAAATCTACGGTTTCTCTTGCTGAGGCATAAGCATCGAAACTTACCACTCCGTTCTCGTCCAACCAGCCCCGTGATCAGATCGGGGTAGGGCTGAGGGGAGAGAAGGTCGAGGCCTTCTTCCAGGCCGATCCTCAGTCAGGGGCTTGCGTAGACGAAGCGTTGGCCTGTTGGCATGTCGCCCGTCAGCCAGTCGGCGCCGCGCACCATATCGCGCGAGCCGGCATCCCAGCAATCACGGATCGACGAGGGCGAGAAGTCGAAGCTCTTGGCCGAGAGTTGATCGGCTCCTGCTTGATAGGCGAGGTGGAGAAGGGTCGCAATCGGTCCGTCAGGGTTCAACTGCTGTCGAAGCTCATACTCGCGCGTGAGCCCTGGGGCGGCGCGGCGAGCCGCACTGGCGAAGATCAGGTCGTTGGCGCGCTCCAGCACGGCATCCAGGGAGCCCGGTCGAGGGGCCTGCAGGCTGAACAGGTCCAGGGCGATGCAGAGGAGGTCACGCTCGGGTTCGTTCGCGAACACCGGATCGAGTGGTAGGTTGTTCGTGTAGCCGATATCGCACAACATCCGGCCGTCGATCTCCACCGGTGGGAAGGCTGGAAGAATGGCGGTGCTTGCCAGAATGTGCTCGGGCCGGACCGTCTCACTGGTGGTGTCGAAATAGACCTCCTCGCGCGTCGTGATATCGACGCAGGCTACGTATGGATCTGCGTCAAAGCATGACCCCTCCCACAATTCTGCTTAGGTCATTGCTAAATCGAGCGAATTTTTCTGCGAGTCGGGGTCACACTCGGCGCCGATTGTGACCCCACCCAAATCTCATATTTTGTTATTTTTTTTTAAAAGGCTTGGCAGCGCTTCTCATACGGTCATGCTTTGGCGCCGATCCACAATCAGGGTATTAGAGGTCGAAACCATCTTGTTTTCTCCGAAGTGTGTCGGCGCGTCATGCGGCGCTCCCGGCAACCGCTACCTCCGCCAATCCCTGGATAATCGATGGCGCGCTTTTGCGCGTCCACATCGAAGGTTGAGGCAGTCTCGCAAAGGTCAAAGGAAAGACCCGCCACGGCGAGAGCCGGGCGGGTGAGTGAGACGTCGTTCCGAAAGTGGAACTTCTTATCGTGGCACACAGTCCTCCAAGTGGAAAGGAAAACCGTCCCGAAATCCTACCTCGATAATCACTGTCCAGGAGAACCTAGCCAGCACGTCGTGGCGGTCGTGCAGGCCGGGTCCCATGTTAGTTCTTGGTTCGGTTCCGAATCATGAAGCCGTCGTAGGTATACTCCGCAACCTGGAACCAGAGGTATTCTTCGCCGCGGAAGGCACGCAAAGCGTCGATGCCCTTCTTGAAATCGAGGTTCTTGGCCGAGATCTCGGCGTAGACCTCGTTCGTGGCCTTCAGGGCGGCTTCCATGATTTCGTTCGAATAGGGCCGGAGCTGGGCTCCGGTGCCGATGAGGCGGCGCAAAGCGGCCGGGTTCCTGGCGTCGTATTTGGCCAGCATGTCGACATTGGCCGCCATCGCGGCGGCCTGTAGGATGGCCTGGTAGTTCTTGGGCAAGCTCTCCCACTTCGCTTTGTTGATGTAGAAGTGCAGTGTCAGACCGCCTTCCCACCAGCCAGGATAGTAATAGAATGGCGCCACCTTGTTGAAGCCGAGCTTCTCGTCATCGTAGGGGCCGATCCATTCTGCAGCGTCGATGGTTCCGCGCTCTAGCGCCGGGTAGATGTCGCCGCCTGCGACCTGCTGCGGCACGGCCCCGAGCTTGGCCATGACCTGCCCGGCGATGCCGGCGATGCGCATCTTCAGGCCTTGCAGGTCGGCGACCGTCTTGACCTCCTTGCGGAACCAGCCGCCCATCTGCGTGCCGGTGTTGCCGCCGGGCAGCGCATAGATGTTCTGCTTTGCCATGAACTCGTTGACGATCTCGTTGCCGCCTCCGTGATAGAGCCACGCGTTCTGCTGACGGCTGTTCAAGCCGAAGGGGACAGCGGCCCCAAGGGCGAAGGTCGGATCCTTGCCCGCGTAGTAATATCCGGCGGTGTGAACCATCTCGACGGTCCCGTTGCTGACCGCATCCGCCGCCTGAAAGGTGCCGACGATTTCGCCCGCAGCGAAGGGCTGAATCACAAACTTGCCGTCCGTGGCATCGGAGACGAATTTCGCGAGCACGTCGGCCGCGCCGTAGATCGTGTCTAGGGATTTCGGAAAGCCGGAGCTTAGGCGCCAGCGGATTTCGGGTGCCGACTGGGCGATGGCGGGGGCGGCGATGCTACCGGCTGCGACCGCGCCGAGACCGGCATTCTTCAGAAATTCGCGTCTCTTCATTGTTTCCTCCATTCGTTTCTTCGTTGCACCTCTGCGGTGGAGATCTCACTCCTCCGCGCGGGTCAGCCTGCGAGGCCGATCACTCGATCTTCGATGGGCCCAGATCGATGGGCGGCGCATCGTCGCCGGGACCGGCGCCCAGCCCCTGAAGATTGTCGAGCTGCTGCTGCACCGCGGCCGGATCGACCTTGGTGCCGCTCGACTTGTAGTGCGTGACCATTCCAGGGAAGAGGATCACCAGGGCGACCATGATGCATTGAATGATCACGAAGGGGATCGCCCCATAGTAGATCTGGCCCGTGGTGATGGGCTCCATGCGCTTGCCGGTGACGCGGTCGAGATAGGGCACCTTGGCAGCGACCGAGCGCAGGTAGAACAGCGCGAAGCCGAAGGGCGGGTGCATGAAGCTCGTCTGCATATTCACCCCGAGCATCACGCCGAGCCAGATAAGGTCGATGCCGAGCTTGTCCGCCGCCGGCCCGATTAGCGGGATGATGATGAAGGCCAGCTCGAAGAAATCGAGGAAGAAGGCGAGCAGGAAGATCAGGATGTTGACGAAGATCAGGAACCCGACCTGGCCGCCCGGCAGGTTGGTGAGCAGGTGCTCGACCCAGACGTGGCCGTTGACGCCATAGAAGGTCAGCGAGAACACGCGCGCGCCGATCAAGATGAACAGCACGAAGGTCGAGAGCTTGGCGGTGGATTCCGTGGCCTGCTTCACCAGGGAGAGGTTCAGGCGCGCCGGGTTGCGGTCAAGCAGGCGCTTGATGCCCGCGAGCACGAGGGAGCCGACCGCGCCCATGGCGCCGCCCTCGGTGGGGGTCGCGATGCCGATGAAGATCGTGCCCAGCACGAGGAAGATCAGCAGCAGCGGCGGCACCATGACGAAGGTGACCTGCTGGGCCATGCGGGAGATCAGGCGCAGGCCGGTCAGGCGCTCTACGACCCCGACGACCAGTGCGTACAGCGCGCTGGCCGCGACGAGTTCGAGGAGCAGGCCCCAGGTACCGCCATCGTTGGCCCGCAGGTAGACACTGAGCGCGACGAGGGCCAGTGCCAGCAGCGCGGATGCAACGACGCGCTGCGCGCCGAGGAAGCGGTTCATCACTGCGCAGACCAGCGCGACCACGGTGGCGATGCAGATCGTCAGGATGACGTAATCGGCGCCGCCCTTGGTGCCGGTCTGGGTCATCACCGCCATGCCGATCAGGGCGGAGAACATGACGAGGATTCCAAGCTGCCAGACGCCCCGGGCACCGTTCGCCTCCCGGTAGCCGATCGCGTCCCGGGGCAGGCCGGGTGCGGCCTTTGGCCAGATCAGGGTAACGAGGAGGACGTAACCGGCATACATCGCCGAGAGGACGAGGCCGGGAACGAAGGCGCCCTCGTACATGTCGCCCACCGATCGGCCGAGCTGGTCGGCCATGACGATCAGCACCAGGGAGGGTGGGATGATCTGCGCGAGTGTGCCCGAGGCCGCGATCACGCCGGTGGCGACGCGCCGGTCATAGCCGTAGCGCAGCATGATCGGCAGCGAGATGAGGCCCATCGAGATCACCGAGGCCGCGACCACGCCGGTGGTGGCGGCGAGAAGCGCGCCGACGAAGATCACGGCGTAGGCGAGACCGCCGCGAATGGTCCCGAAGAGCTGGCCGATCGTGTCGAGCAGATCCTCGGCCATGCCGGAGCGTTCAAGCACCAGCCCCATGAAGGTGAAGAACGGGACCGCCAGCAGCACTTCGTTCGACATCACCCCGAAGACGCGCTCCGGCAGGGCTTGAAGCAGCGGCCAGGACAGGCTGATCGTGTCAGGCGCGTAGGGCGCGAGTTCGACTGCCACCACGAAGAATAGCAGGCCGTTGGCGGCGAGCGCGAAGGCGACCGGATAGCCGAGAAGCAGGAACACGACGAGCGTCGCGAACATGATCGGCGCGAGGTTGTGGGCGATCAACTCGGCGAACATCGGACCTTGGTGGGTTCGAGAGCTGGGGACGGACGTGTCGGTGGGTCAGGCTTACGGGACTGCCTTCGGCGCGGGTTTAGGGCCCGCCTTCGGATCGGCCTCGAAAGCCGCCTTCGCCGGCTCGCCCGCGAGCTCCGCCACGAGGCGCTCGGCCTCCGACTCGGCGGCGGCGTGGTGACCGCCCGCGCTCGTCGTATCCTCGATCCGGCCGGCGAGGATCAGCAGGCGCTTGGTCAGTTCGGAGAGCCACTGCAGCCCGAGCAGGAATAAGCCGACGAGGATCAGCCCCTTTGCCGGCCAGATCAGCAATCCACCGGCGTTGGTGGAGACTTCGGCGGAATTAAAGGAGTTCAAGAAGAACGGCGTCGTCAGCCAGATCATCACCACCAGGAAAGGCAGCAGGAAGAACAGGTGCCCGAAGACGTCGACGAGGTCGCGGCCACGCTTCGAGAGCCGGCTTGACACGATGTCGATGCGGATATGCTCGTTGTCCTTGAGTGTCCAGGCGGCGCACAACATGAACACGGCACCGAACAGGTACCATTGCAGTTCGAGCCACGCGTTCGAGGAGGTGCCGAACAGCTTGCGCACGATCGCGTTCAGGGTGGACACGATCACTGCAGCCACGATCGCCCACGCGGCAGCCTTACCGATCCGCTCATTGAGCACGTCAATCCACCGGCTCAAGCGGAGCATGCGCGTCCTCCTCACGGGGTCGTTATTCGACGCCCCTATAAACTTTCTAGCGCGAAGCTCCGCCGAGATCAGCACGCGTTGTGAGAGTTCACAGTCTTTGTTACGGTCACCCGCGTCTAGGCGCCTGTCCCACGCATACCCGCGTCCGCGATCCGATCGGCGAGGGACGCCAGGATGTCCATGGCAGCCCTCCCTGGCCGCCGACGTTCGTCATCGCCCGCCAGCGGCGCGTTCGGCCATGACGACGGGCATCCGCAAGGGACGCCATCCGCGAATGGCGAAGCTCGCCGCCGAGAACGGGGCGGACATCGAGCTTCGATTGGGCCATTTCCTTGGGCTAGCGAACGGATCGGATTGACGACTGCGATTCCCGAAACGTTTCTGCCTGCCATTCGGCGATCAGACGCTCGGACTACTGCTACGAGTGGACGGTGTTGATGTCCGCTTGGAGCTTCCAGCGACAAAAGCAGTCGCACCGCTTTCCACCCGACCCGGTCGTTGGCCTTTGCCTCGACAACCTGGGAGCGGACCTTTCGAGAATCGGCAAGGGGGTCGGGACGGACCCAGGCCGGCGGTTCCATCCGTCGGATGTCGACCACCCGATGGAGCATGGGCTCGCAAACGCGAACCTGCTTTGTATCTCTCAAAAAAACTCCCGCTGCGCCGTTGTGCCGTGAGCGAGGGACGACGGTAAGTTTTGTAAGGCAGTTTCAGGCCGGGAGGGTCATGACGACGCGAAGTCCCGGCCGATTGTCTTCCAGCGCGAGCGTGCCCTGATGAAGGCGCACCACCGCATTGATGAGACTGAGCCCTAGACCGAATCCCGGCAGGGACCGCGCTTCCTCCAGGCGGACGAACCGGCCGAGCACGCGCCCGCGCGCCTCCTCGGGAATGCCTGGACCATTGTCGGAGACGATGACCGCAATGCCGGATCCGCGCTCTTCGGCGGTGACACGCACCGTTCCGCCGGCGCCGCCATATTTCACCGCATTGTCGATGAGGTTGGCGAGGGCCTGGCCCACGAGTTCGCGGTTGCCACGGATCATGAGCCCTTCGGGCGCCTCGATGGCCAGTTCCATCCCCCGCTCGGACGCCAGCGCCTCATAGAGTTCGCCCACCCCCTGCGCCACGAGGCCGAGATCGAACCGGGCCATGATCTCCTGTGCGTTTCCGGCCTCCAGCCGCGCGATCATCAGCAGGGCATTGAAAACCCGGATCAGGCCGTCGCTCTCCTCGATGACGCCCTCCATGGCGGCACGCAATTGCTCGGGCGTGTCGGCGCCGTGAAGCGCTTCGTCGGCGCGGTTGCGCAGCCGGGTGAGCGGGGTCTTGAGATCGTGGGCGATATTGTCGGAAACTTCGCGCAAGCCGCGCATCAACTCGCCGATACGCTCGAGCATCTCGTTGAGATTACTCGCCAGGCGATCGAGTTCGTCGCCGTTTCCGGCCACCGCGAGCCGCCCATCGAGGTCGCCGGCCATGATCCGGCGCGTCGTCTCGGTCATGGCGTCGACCCGCCGGAGAACGCGGCTGGCCACGAACCATCCCCCGACGACCCCGAGGATGACGACCAGGGCCACGGAAGAGCCGAAGGTCGTCGCGATGATGGAGCGCAGGCGGTCACGCTCCTCCACGTCTCGTCCGACGACGAGGCGGAACCCTCCGGGGAGAACGAAGACCTGCAGAATGGCGTGGCGGTCGAGCACGTCGGACTGACCGCTGCGGGCATAGGCGGCCTCGGTCTGGCCGGGCTGGGCCAGGGTTCCGTCGGCGAGCGCTCCCACATTGCCGACGACGCGCTCTCCCGCCGCCGTCGTCACCAGATAGAGGGAGGCTCCCGGTTCGCCGGCCCGGCGTTCGACGACGGAGATCAGCCGGCGCAGGCCTCCGGCCTTGTACTGCTCCGACAGGCCGTTGATCTCGGCCTCGATGGTCGACACCATCTGGTCGTCGAGCACGCGGCTCGCATTCCAGGCGACATAGCCCAAAGCCAGGAAGGCGAATGTCGCGAAGACGACCAGATAGGCGAAGGACAGCTTGAAGGCGGTCGTCCGGAACAGGTTCCGGATACGCGCGGGCAGACCGTCGGCCTCGCTCACGACGCGTCGGACGAGCGGGAGGAATCGTCCGGTCGCAGGATATAGCCGGCACCGCGGATCGTATGGATCAGGGCGGTGTCGAAATCCTTGTCGAGCTTGGCCCGCAGGCGTGAGACATGGACATCGATGACGTTGGTCTGCGGGTCGAAATGGTAGTCCCAGACATGTTCGAGCAGCATCGTGCGGGTCACGACCTGCCCAGCATGGCGCATGAGATATTCGAGCAGACGAAATTCGCGCGGTTGGAGCAGAATTTCATGGCCGCCGCGGGTGACGCGGTGAGACAGGCGATCGAGATGCAGGTCCCCCACATGATAGGACGTCGCCTCGGCGGTGCCGGGTGTGGATGCACGGCGCCGTGCCAACACCTCGGCGCGGGCGAGCAGCTCGGAGAAGGCATAGGGTTTCGGTAGGTAATCGTCGCCGCCGGCCCGCAGGCCTTTCACCCGGTCGTCAACCTGCCCGAGCGCCGAGAGAATCAGGATCGGCGTGGTGACTTCCTGCTCGCGCAGGGACCGAACCAGCGACAATCCGTCGAGCTTCGGCAACATGCGATCGACGATGAGGACATCGTAATCGCCCTCCCGCGCCATCGCATAGCCATCCAGCCCATCGACCGCATGGTCCGGCACGTGACCGGCTTCCTTGAAAGCCTTGACGAGATAGGAGACCGCCTCGCGGTCGTCCTCGATGATGAGAAGACGCATGGGGCCGGACGATACGTGGTCGGGAATGCGCGGGAAAGCCGCTTGAGCTTGGATCGGCACGAAGCCCCCTCCCCTCTTCTGAGACAGGAGGGGACTGTGCCAGGCCTCGCCTTACCTCCCTTTGGCCGGATCATGACCATCCGGTAAGAAAAGCGACTTGGAAACGCAAAACGCCCGCCTCGTGAGAGGCGGGCGTTTTGGT
>NZ_JADIJP010000031.1:0-53383 GCF_017355285.1 Methylobacterium sp. SD274
CCGCCCACCATCGAAGGCGTTCCCGGCACCTGGGACCTGTCGCGGGACGGCAGCACGCGGCGCTGCGTCATGACCCTCGCGTCGCAGAGCTTCGAGAGCGGGCGGCGCCTGTCGTTTCCCGCCGGGTGCCGCCGTGCCCTGCCGATCCTGAACGAGGTCGCCGCCTGGCTGTTCGTGGACGGCGTCGTCCGCCTCGTGGACAAGAACGTCCGGCCGGTCCTGATCTTCAAGGCGCGGGATGACCGGCGCAGCCTCATGGCCAAGACCGAGGGGGGCGAGGTCTACAGCCTCGTTCCGCTCCAGATCGTGGCGATGGCGCCCCCTCCCGCGCCGGCGCCGGATGGCGGCTCCGGGTACAAGCTCGAGCGGGACGATCCAACGGCGGCAGGCGGCCAGAATACCGGGGCGCAGACGAGCGCAGCGACGCCTGCCGGCCCGCGGCCGACGGCCGGCATCTACGCCCTCGACCGCTACCGCGAGCAGGACGTCTGCCGCCTCGAACTGAAACCCGCGGAGGGAGGCGGGACCGCCACGGTCCGCCTGCTCGAGGGCTGCCGCGACAGCGGGCTGACGACCTTCGATCCGGCCGCGTGGCTGGCGGCTCCCGGCCGGCTCACCCTGGTGGCAAGGCGCGGCCATGTGGTGGGGCTGGTGCCGGCGGGGGAGAACCATTGGCGGCGCGAGCCCGAGGTCGGCACCACCTTCATCCTGCGCCGGATCGAGAGCGCCCCTCCGAGCGGTTCCCCCTAACGACCACGCCTGATAGACCCTGCCGCCGATGCCCTACACCGTCGCCGCCCTCTATCGCTTCGTTCCCCTGCCCGACGCCGCAGACCTGCGCGACGCGTTGGAGCGGCGCTGCGTGGAACTCGGCATCCTCGGCACGCTCCTCCTGGCTCGCGAGGGGATCAACGGCACCATCGCGGGCAGCGCGGCCGGCATGGCCACGCTCCTGTCGGAGCTGCGCGACGGGCCGCTCTTCGGCGAGCGCCTGAGGGATCTCGACGTGAAGCTTTCGAGCGCGGAGGCCGCGCCTTTCGCTCATCTCAAGGTGCGGGTGAAGCGGGAGATCGTGACCTTCGACGACGGCGCCACCGATGCGGGCGAGGCCGGGACACCCGTGCCGCCCGAGGCGTGGAACGCTCTGCTCGATACGCCGGGCCTCCTCCTCCTCGACACCCGCAACGCCTTCGAGGTCAATCTCGGCACGTTCGAAGGCGCCACCGACCCGCATCTGTCGCGGTTCTCGGATTTCCGGGCCTATGTCGACGGCCTCGACCCCGCCGAGCATCCGGCGGTGGCGATGTTCTGCACCGGCGGCATCCGCTGCGAGAAGGCCGGGGCCTATATGCGCGCCAAGGGGTTCGCCACCGTCCACCATCTCGAGGGCGGCATCCTGCGCTATCTCGAGACGATCCCCGAGGCGGAGAGCCGCTGGCGCGGCGACTGCTTCGTCTTCGACCACCGCATCGCGCTCGGACCCGGCCTCGTCGAGCGGCCCGACCACGATCCCGAGACATTGCGATGAGGCGGGGCCAGCCATGACCGACGACGATACGCTCTCCGCCCGCATCGACGCCCTGGAGATGCGGCTGACCGAGCAGGACATGGTCATCGACGACCTCAACGCGACGATCACCGCGCAATGGCGCCAGATCGATGCCCTGACGCGGCATCTGGCCAAGCTCGTTGAGCAGGTCGAGGAGGCCGGCGCCCGCACCGGCACCGGCGCCCCGGAACCGCCCCCGCCGCATTATTGAGCCCCTGCCCGGCCGTGGTCGGGCTGAGGAGGGGGCCGCCGCCACCCGCGCCGAGGAGGCGGCCTTCGGACATGAGAAGGGGCTGCCTCGACAGCAGCCCCCCTTTTGATGGCGAGTGGATCAGACCACGAACGATCCGTTGTCCAGGGTCTGATGGCCCTGGAGGAGAACGGCGAAGTCCGCCGCTCCATCGCCATTCGTGTCGCCCTGGATGAGGGTGTTGCCGCCACCGAACTTCGTGCGCAGTTCGCCGGCCTGACCCGAGAAGGCGTCCGTTCCGACGAACTGGAAGCCCTGATCTCCGGCCTGTCCGAAGTCCGCGTCGATCCCGCTGAGGTCGATGCGATCGCCCTCGGCGAAACCGAAGTCCTTGATGATGTCGCGTCCGGAAACCGCGACGTCACTGTCGGTGATGGCCTTGAACACGAAGGTGTCGGCCCCGTCGCGGCCGAAGAGGAGATCCCGGCCGTCATCGCCGTAGATCGCGTTGTCGCCGGCATTGCCGTAGATCTGATTGCGACCGACATTTCCGTTGGCGGTCAGATCGTCCGAACCGTAGAGCACCAGTTTCTCGATGTTGGTTTCCATCGTGTGGCTGACGCTGGACCGAACCGTATCGAAGCCTTGGCCCGGCTGCTCAAGGGCACGATCGCCTGCGTTGTCGATGACGTAGGTGTCGCTCCCGGCGCCACCGATCAAAGCATCGGCTCCCGTACCGCCCAGCAACGTATCGTCGCCGTCGCGACCCACGAGCGTATCGTCTCCGGCGCCGCCGCTCAGACGATTGTCGCCGTCATTGCCGGTGATGCGATTGTCGAGGTCATTGCCGCTGCCGCTCAGGTCGCCATTGTCTCTCAGGACGAGGTTCTCGACATGGTCCGACACGGTGTAGCTCACGGACGAGCGAACGGTATCGTTGCCCTCGCCTGCCAACTCGATGACCTGATCTCCTGCTCCATCCACGGCGTAGACATCGTCGCCGGCACCTCCCTGCAGGATGTCGTCGCCGACGCCTCCTTGCAGGACATCGTTGCCAGCGCCACCGGTGAGACGATCGTTCCCGGCTCCCCCATCCAGCCGGTTGTCGGCGATATTGCCGGTGATGCTGTTGTCCAGCGCGTTACCGGTGCCGTCGACGGCGCCCATCCCGGTGAGGACGAGGTTTTCGATCGTGTCGGGCAGGGTGTAGGTGATGGAGGACAGAACGGTGTCGGTTCCTTCATCGGCACCTTCGACCACCGTGTCGCCGAGGGAATCGACGATGTAGCTGTCGTTGCCGAGACCGCCGATCATGGTGTCGTCACCGGCACCGCCGACGAGGAAGTCGTTACCGGTGCCGGCCGTGATCGTGTCGTTGCCCTGGCCTGCGTTGTAATAGAAGTCCTGCCCGGCGCGGAAGGGCGGGAAGAACGTCAGCGCGTCGTCTCCATCGGTCCCGAGCACGACGCCCTCGAACGTGTTGCCGCGCTGTGTGCCCGAGACGAGGTCGCGGACGTCGAAGGTGATGCCCTGCGTTCCGGCGACGAAGGTGATGCCCTCATCGTCGTAGCGGGAGATGGGCCCCGTCAGATTGCCGTCGGCATCCTCCGCCTGGACGCGGACCGCGAGCCCGCCATCCTGGTTGGTCAGGCTGCCGGCATCGTTGGTGTTGCCGTTGCCCACCTCGGCCGAGGTGAAGGTCAGGCGCACGTTGCCGGCACCACCGTCGGCGCGATCGAACCGGACGGTGTCGTTGCCGTCGCCGAGATTCACCTGGTCACTGCCGTCGGTGGAGATGCTGACGCCGAAAGTATCGTCGCCGTCGCCGCCGAAGACGGTGTCGATCCCGGAGCCGCCACCGATCGTATCGTTGCCGCCGCCCGTCGAGATGACGTTGTCGCCGCCGCCGCCAGAGACGACATCGTCGGCTGATCCGGTGGTGAGCGTGTCGTTTCCGTTTCCACCCGTCAGCTGCGCCCGGACATTGCCGGTATCGACGACATTGTCTCCGGTGTCGGACAGGTTGAAGTTCACCGACTCAAAGCCATAGATCACGGTACCGTCGGACGCCCTGCCCGTGCCGTTCTCGTTCAGCGTCAACCTGATCGGAGTTGCCGAGCCGGCAACCGGTCCGTTGAAATTGAAATTCACTGACAGGGAATCATTGCCCTCGCCGCCGACCAACCGATCGAGCTTGCCGCCAGTCACCGTGTCGTCGCCCGATCCGGCGCGAACTTCATCACGCACAGGATTGATCGAACCTGCGAAGATGTTTGCGGGGCGATCGACCGAGTCGATCGTATCGTTGCCGCCGAGGCCATTGATGGTGTCTTCGTCTTCGGTGCCGTTCAGGACGTTGTCGCCGTTATCGCCATTGATCGTAGCCATTGCGTCGTCTCCCTTACGCGCTGCCTGAAATGCATATGCGGCTCGCAGGCTTGCGGTCGGGCTGGTACGGATGGCTAACCACGAAGGTTTCAGAATTCGAAAATAATATCCGGCGATCCCTGATCTTATCTCTTGTTAAGCGTGGCAGTTTACTCCCACGAGAGAATGAGATGAATTCTACGCATTGGATGGATTAAAACGAAGATTGCTCACGAACGGCAGCCGCTAGCGCTCGTTCCCCGTGTTCCGCCGGCAGCGGAGCAACCACATCGTCACCGCTGCTATTCCGCCGCCGGCCGATCCAGCCTGAGGAGACGCGCGGACCGCGTCCGCAGGGGCCGGCGCTCGGGCTCGGCGCCGGTGACGAGGGAACGGCGGGCATCCGCGATGGCGCCGTGCACCGCATCGATGGCCAGGATCAGGGCGTTCATCGCGCGGGTGTCGACATTGCGCTCGCGGGCGTGCTGGACGACGTCGGTGACGAGATCGTCGGTCTCGCGAACGAGGCCGTCCAGCTGCTCCCTCGTGGTGGCCGAACGGATGTCCCTGAGAATGTCGAGCAGCCGGTCGAGGACCACGTCCACCCGCTCGCGGCGCTGGCGGGCGAGGCGCTGGCCGAGCCAGGCGATGCCGGAGCCGATCGTGCCGCCGAAGAAGGCAAGGAGGTAGACGTAATCCTCGTAGCGTTCGAACAGGGTCTGCTGCTCACGCTCGAAATAATCGACCGCCCCCGGATGGTTGGGCAGGCGGGCGCTGGTGGCGGCCACCGACGTCTCGAAATCCGGAGCCTTCATCAGGTTGGCGATGGGGGCGTTGGGCGCGAGTTTCGAGCGCCATTCGAACAGGTGCTGGGTCACGGACGCCACCGAGTAGCGGCTCACCGCGCCCCGCGCCATCAGCCGGTAGGAGGCGCCCACCGTCTTCACGTCCTCATCCGGGCGCTTGGGCCGGCCGCCGAACGTACCCGCTGGGATCGTCGCCGATTGCAGTTCCGGCATCCGCTGCACGATCGCGTCGCCATCGGGGACGGAGACGATGGTGATCTTCTTCTCGTGGGAGGCCATCTCCACCGCCCGCACCGTGGAAATCGCGGCCTTCGAGGTCGGGGCCGCGATGACGGCGACGGCGTCCACGGTGCCGGCCTGCAGGGCGGCCGTGACCTCGCCGGGCTTGAGCGGCACGAGGGCGATATGGCTGGCGGCGAGCGTCTGGCCGGGTTCGGGCGCCGGAACGGCCGTGAAATCGTAGAAGGCGAGGAGATTGGTGACGAAGGGCCGGTCGGCGGCGTGGCGCTCGACGATGCCGAGGCGCTTCTTCGCAAGGTCGGGGAAGCTCTCGATCTCGCTCGCTTCCGGCGTGGCGATGAGCAGCGTCTCCTCGTGCAGGAGGGCCAAGGTCAGGCCGTTATCGGGGAGGAACACGTCGGGCCGGACCACGGCGAGGTCGGCGCGACCCGCCTGGAGCGCCGCGGCGCTGTCTCGCACGTCGTCATAGGCCCGCACATTCAGGCGCACGTCCTCCCGTGCCCGGCTCAAGGCCTGGGCGTAGGTTTCGAGCAATTGCGCCTCGGCCCCGTCGCGAGGACCGACCGCCACCGTGAGAACGGTCGGGCGCGACAGGTAGACCACGGCGGCCGCCAGGACGGCGAAGCCGAGGCCGAGCGCGACCAGGAGCCACTCGCGCTTCAGGAGGAATGCCGGCATGACATGCATGCGTCCTCTCGGGGTAAGACAGGAAACCGGTTCACGGTCGAGACGATGCGCGACATGATCCTGAAACCTGTCCGAAGCGTGATGAACCGATGAACGCTCGAAACGTTGCAGCGGGTCGGCCTGGGGCCTCTCGCGAGGCAAAACCCACGCCCCGCGAGGCGAAACCTAATACCCGCGAGGCAAGGCCCACGCCGCCGGTCACGGCGGCGTATCTGGAGCGCGTCGCCCTGCACTATCTGGAGCGCTACAGCGCCTCCGTGGCGATGCTGCGCCAGACCTTGGAGCGCCGGGTCGCCAAGAGGTGCCGGCTCCGGGACGAAGACCCGGCCGCCTTCGCCGAAACCATTGCCGCCATCGTGGAGCGCGCCCGTTCCTCCGGCCTCGTGGACGATGCCCGGTTCACCGCCGCGCGGGCCGCGACCCTGCGCCGGCGCGGGACCTCCGCCCGCGGCCTCGCGGCCAAGCTCGCCGCCAAGGGGGTCGACCGGACGCTGATCGCCGAAACCCTGGAGACCGAGCGCGACCGGGGCGAGGAGGAAGGCACCAATGCCGAGGAGGTGGCGGCCCGCGCCTATGCCAAGCGCCGCCGCCTCGGCCCGTTCCGCCGCCCCGACCTCCGTGCCGCCCACCGCGACAAGGATCTCGCCTCGATGGCGCGGGCCGGATTCTCGTACGGATTGGCGAAGGCGATCGTCGACGAGGAGGTGAATGCGGAGGACGGGTTCGGCCGGTGATGGAGGTATCTCCGTGAGCCGAGCGGTGCTTCCGCCTCTCCCCGCACGCCTAGGGCATTCACACCTCTCGCGCGCTACGCGGCCCTCCTCCCCAGCGGATCTCGGGCCTGCCCGAGATCCGTCGAGCTTGTGGGGAGGAGTTGGAGGTGGGGGTGGTTGGGCGACCCTCACGCTGCGGAGGCTGGCGGAGCCACCCCCACTCCTAACCTCTCCCCACAAGGGGGAGAGGGACGCGCGATGCCTGCTGAACGCGGCGGCTCCACGCGCGGGGAAAGGGGCCTGCGCACCCTGCGGCATTTCCGACCCGGCCCGACAAAAACTTGAACGAAACACGAACGACGCGCATGTCCCTGTCATGGACGAGACCCTCGCCAAGAAGCTGCGCATCCTGGCCGATGCGGCGAAATACGATGCGTCCTGCTCCTCGTCGGGGGCACCCAAACGGGTGGCGGGCAAGGGCGAACTCGGCTCGACCACGGGCGCCGGCATCTGCCACGCCTACACGCCGGACGGGCGCTGCATCTCGCTCCTGAAGATCCTGCTGACCAATTACTGTCTTTTCGATTGCGCCTATTGCGTAAACCGGCGCTCCTCCAACGTCGCTCGCGCCAAGTTCACCGTCGAGGAGGTCGTGACTCTCACGGTGGAGTTCTACAAGCGCAACTACATCGAAGGGTTGTTCCTCTCCTCGGGTATCATCAAGTCGCCCGACCATACGATGGAATTGCTGACGCGAGTGGCCAAGAGCCTGCGGCGCGACCACGGATTTCGCGGTTACATCCACCTCAAGTCGATCCCGGAGGCGAGCCCCTGGCTGGTGGAGGAGGCGGGGCTCTATGCCGACCGGCTCTCGATCAACCTCGAACTCCCCACCGATGCCAGCCTGCACCGGCTGGCGCCGGAGAAGAACGGCCCGGTCATCCAGAACGCGATGAAGCAGATCGGCGCGCGGATCACCGAGGCGAAGGCCGAGAAGCGCCGGTTCTCGCCCGCCGGCCAGTCGACGCAGGTCATCGTCGGCGCGGACACCACCACCGACGAGGCGCTGATCCGCAAGAGCGCCCTCCTGTACGGTTCGTTCAACCTGAAGCGGGTCTATTACTCGGCCTTCAGCCCGATCCCCGACGGCTCCGCCATCCTGCCGCTGAAATCCCCGCCGCTCCAGCGCGAGCACCGGCTTTACCAGGCCGATTGGCTGATCCGGTATTACGATTTCTCCGCAGACGACGTGGCGGATGCCGCCGAGGACGGCATGTTCTCCCTCGACATCGATCCGAAACTGGCCTGGGCGCTGAAGCATCGGGGGCGTTTCCCCGTGGACGTGAACGTCGCCGACCGCGAGATGCTGCTGCGGGTGCCGGGCCTCGGTGCGCGTGCCGTCGACAAGATCGTGAAGGCGCGCCGTCACACACGGCTGCGCCTGGACGACGTCGCCCGTCTCACCTCCGGCCTCAAGCGCGCCCGCCCGTTCCTGATCGCCGCCGATTATCACCCGGGCCCCGGCGGTACCGACCGGCTGGACCTGCGCGCCAAGCTCGTCGAGCCGGCGCGGCAGCTGAGCCTGTTCTGACGGGGTCGGATGACACGCCGCTCTTCTCTCCCCCCTCTGCCCTCCGATATCCGCACCTCTCGCTGGCACCGCGGGTCCCCTCTCCTGGAAGGAGAGGGACAGGGTGAGGTGCGTGACCTCTTCGGAGCTGGACCACACCTCACCCCAACCCTCTCCTTCCAGGAGAGGGAGCCCGTCGCGCCTGATGTCGAACACTCTCTGGCAAAGGGAACAGCCGTCGAACAGATGGATCAATCCAGGAGTTCCGCAGAGGGGGGAGGGTCGGGTGGATCACTCCAAACGGTCATCCTCCACGAGGGTGCCGATCTCGACGGGTTCCGCGCCGCAGCGCGCCGGCTCGCCGCCGCATCGGTCCCGCCCGATAGAGTAGTCTGGTCCATCGGGCAGGCCCCCGGCCTGTTCGGACAGGTCTCCCAGCCAGAATCCGGCTCCGATGCGCCACTAAGCCTGCCGCGCGCGGTGGCCGACCTGATCCGCATGGTCGTCCCGCACCGCGACCCCGAGCGCTACGCCCTGCTCTACACCCTGATCTGGCGCATCACGCACGGCGAACGCGGCCTGCTGGAGGTGGGAAGCGATCCGCTGGTCCATCGGCTCGACCGGATGCGCAAGGCCATCGCCCGCGACCTGCACAAGATGCACGCCTTCCTGCGGTTCCGGCGGATTGAGGCCGACGGCGTCGAGCGCTTCGTCGCCTGGTTCGAGCCGGACCATCACATCCTGGAGGCAGCAACTACGTTCTTCGTCTCGCGTTTCCGGTCGTTGCACTGGACGATCCTCACGCCGGACGGCTCCGCCCATTGGGATGGGGAGACCCTGACCTTCGGCCCGCCGGGACGACGCGAGGATGCGCCCGAGGCGGACGGGTTCGAGGCCGGCTGGCGCGATTACTATGAGAGCACCTTCAACCCCGCCCGCACCAACCTTGCCGCCATGCGGGCGGAGATGCCGAAGAAGTATTGGCGCAACATGCCGGAAACAGCAGCGATTCCCGGCCTCGTCCGCGCCGCCTCAGCCCGCACGGAAGCCATGATCGAACGGGAGCCGCAGATGCCGACCAAGCGTAACCCCGCCAAGGCCGTCGCCGCCATGTCCGACCAGGATCCCACCTCCCTGGAGGAGCTCAACGCCATCATCCGGCGCTCGGAGCCCCTGGTGCCGGGCGCGACCCAGGCCGTCCTCGGCGAAGGCCCTGCCCATGCCGCCATCGCCTTCGTCGGCGAGCAGCCGGGCGACCAGGAGGATCGGCAGGGCCGCCCCTTCGTGGGACCGGCCGGACAGCTCCTGTCCCGCGCCATGGCGGATGCCGGAATAGAGCGGAACGCGGCCTACCTCACCAATGCGGTCAAGCATTTCAAGTTCGAGGAGCGCGGCAAGCGCCGCATCCACCAGAAGCCCACCGCCGGCGAGGTGAGCCATTACCGCTGGTGGCTCGACCGGGAGCTGAATTTCGTGGCCCCCAAACTCGTCGTGGCCCTCGGCGCCACCGCCGTCCTGGCCCTGACGGGCAAGGCGATCCCGATCACCCGCGCCCGCGGCCCCGCTTCTTTCGGCAAGCCCTATGAGGGCTTCATCACCGTGCACCCCTCCTACCTCCTGCGCCTCCCCGACGAAGCCAAGGAAGACGCTTACGCAGCCTTCGTGGCCGACCTGAAACGGGTCGGGGATCTCGCGCGCACGCTGGGGGGATAGCGGCTTGGCCACGGGATCCGGCGCTACGATCGATGACCTTGCCCTAGCTGCGGGTACGACCTGCGCATTCGGGTGTCACGGGTCCGCCTGAGATGCCTCGGGTAGGATAGAAAAGTCTGATGACCGTAGCGACCCCGGAAGACGGATCGTCCGCGTTGCTGGACGTCATGCAGCGATCCAGCGAGAGCATGGCGTGTCGGACCGTCATCCGTCGATCGGCAGCATGACGCGATGCCGGGTCGAGACATACCGATCAAGAGACCTTGCCGACCAAAAGATCTTGGCTCCTCATCCCAGATCTCCGAGGCCTGTGAGGCTTCAGGACGAGAGGGTGTCCGGATCCTCGGCCCCCTCTCGTAGATTGGCCTCCCGGTACGGAAATGCGAGCACGACCCGTGTGCCGGGCTGCAGATCCTGCCATTCCGGTTGACCGCCGAGTTGGCGACCGAGCCCGGTGATCACCGTCATGCCGAGGCTCTTCGACCGCGACGGGTCGAAGCCCGCTGGCAGGCCGACGCCGCTGTCGCAGACTTCGAGACGGAGCCGTCCCGGCTCCTCCCGCGTCACCGAGACCCGCACTTCGCCGGCCCCGTCGGGATAGGCATATTTGAAGGCGTTCGTGACGAGCTCGTTGACGATGAGCCCCAACGGAACGGCATGGTTCGTCGCCACCATGACCGGCGCGACCTCGCAGATCAGTGTTTGGTTCGGCCCCACCGATGCGCCCAGATGTTCGCAAAGCTCCGCCAGGAACTCGGCCAGATCGAGGACCTGGACCTCGTCCGTGCGCCATAGCCGGTCGTGCACCGTCGCGATGGTCAGGACCCGTCTCCGCGCGTCGCCCAGAGCGGCGCGCAAGACGGGATCGGTCGCCATGTCGCCCTGCATGTTCAGCAGGCTCGCCACGATCGAAAGGCTGTTCTTCACCCGGTGGCTGATTTCCCGTGTGAGAACCTCCTGATGCGCCAAGGCCTGCCGTAGACGGGCTTCCGTCTGTTGCAGCTCCTCTTCCTTGCGGTGCCGGTCGATCGCGCCGCCGAGCAGGTTGGCGAACCCCTGGAGGAACGCGATATCGGCCTCGGTGAAGCGTCCCTCCGTCGGACTGTCGACTTCGAGGACACCGAACGGCTCGCCCTCGCCACGGATGATGACGTTGATCGCCCGCTGGATCCCATGGTCTTCGAGCACTTTGGGCGTGCGGAAGCGGCTTTCGCCCCCGAGATGGTTCGAGATGACCGGTTGCCCGGTCTGAAAGGCGTAACCGGATGGGCTCGCCGCATCGGCCCCCGTCTTTGCGATACCGACGATTCCGGGCTTCCAGCCGATCCCCGCCTGCACCACGAACTGATGCTCGGCGGGCAAGTATTCCATGATCTTGCAATACCGGCTCTGGAGCCCCTGCGCGCAGACACGCGTCGCCTCCTGCAGGAGCGTGTCGATGACGCGCGTCCTGAGCGCGAACAACCCGAACTCGGCGGTGAGTTCTTGCTGGCGAAGCCGGTAGGCCAGCTGCTCCGCGGCTCCGCCTCCCTGCTCCATGGGCACCCCCGGAGGCATCGATCGATCTGCCGTCATGTCCGGCTTTCTTCCCAGCGGGGCCGCGGCCTCAAACAGCCAAGGCTTTCCCCGCGATCCCAGTGTGATCTCACGAGATGTGACTCGTCGAGCGCCCTCGATTCACGCGGTCGTGCCTCCATCAAACTCTTCAGACGCCGCGGGGATGCATGGTGGCGGACAGACGGTTCCCACGGGCAGGCATGCTTGCGCCGTCGCCTGGATTGTTTCCGCGAGGATTCGGGATTGCGAAAAGTCGCGAAGGCCGGACCCGAGGGGGTTCGAGACGGGACGATCCCGCATTCCCGATCCGGGCCAGTCGCCCGACGGGGAGTTTGCCTTCTGCTAACCGAAGCGGTGCATCCTGATGTCGAGCCAAGTTGCGTATCGGCTCCCGTCGTGTGGACACGACACGATGCACCCCGCCGACCCCGTGAGCAGATCGGGGCGGCGGGGCTGCTTCAGGATAAGACGACCGTCGACCTCGCCCCTGACCATACAGCCGCCGCGCCTTTTCACGCGTTCGGGCCTCGCGCGGGGATCATCATCAATCCGGTCAGGATGAGGGCCGGCACGAAGATCGACCAGAAGGACAGGGCGGCCACGCCGAAAGCCCCGGCCAACGCCCCAACGGCGAAAGCCAGCACGGCCGAGAGCGTCCGCTTCAGGCGGGTATTGGTCTGAGCAGTGGCGCGCGCGCCGCAGAAGCGATCGGTCAGGTCGATCACGGCCTGCGTGACATTCACGGTCATCACGGTCGTCGCCGCCAGATGACCGATGACGAGACGGCCGATCCCGTTCTGAATGCCCATGGCGGCGACGCCCAGCATGCCCACGGTGATCGCCGCGATGCCGTCCGGCGATCCGAGGGGCGACAGGGCGATGCCCGCAACCGCGAAGGCGATGAGAACGGCAGCCTCGAGGGCCAGCAAAGGCCGAAGCGGCGCCATCCCTCTCCGCTCCAGGACCAGGGTGACCAGTCGCGTCAGGGCGACGGCCAGGATGAAGACCGGCAACGCCAGCAGCTTGGCGATGACGCCGCTCGATGTGGACATCAGCTCCGCACCGATGAGCACGAAATTGCCGGTGACATGCGCCGTGAAGAGGCCGGTGAGGGCGATGAAGGCGGCGGCGTCCACAAACCCCGCGGTGAAGGCCAGGCCGGCACCGATCAAGGTGTCCCCATGATCCCGAACAGGCATTCCGCGCCTCTGATCTTCCCGGGCCTTTGATTTTCCTGGGCCTTTGATCTTCCCCGTGCGCAAGGCCTGCCGAAGGCGAGCGCGCTCACCTTCGGATCGGCGTCACTCGAAGCCGATCGCGCAACCGGCTCGGGCCTGTCGCGTGCGGATCGGCTTCGACCGGGCCTCGGCTCAGGCCGAACGTGTCCCTCAGGCAGTAGCGGCCTTGCGCGGACGGCCCGCCCGCTTCGGCTTCTCGGATACCGGAGCGTCGTCCTGAACGACCGTCTCCTCCGGTTCGGGCGCAGGGGCCCGGCGCGGCTGCCCGAGGCCGAGCGACCGGGCGAGTTCCGAGCGTTGCGCCGAGTAGCTCGCGGAGGTCATCGGGTAATCCGGCGGCAGGCCGTATTTCGCCCGGTAGGCTTCGGGGCTGAGACCACGGAGGGTCAGATGGCGGCGCAGCGTCTTGTAGGGCTTACCGTCTTCGAAGCTGATCAGAGCGTCCGGGGAAATCGATTTCTTGATCTGCGCCGGTGTCGCCTTTTCGATCTTGTCGATCTCGGTTGCCTCCGATCCTCTGGAAGCCAGACCACTGATCGCGGCGTGAATGTTGTTTAGCAGATCAGGCAGCGCGCTTGCAGGTATCGAGTTGTTGGAGACGTAGGCGGATACGAGGTCGGCCGTGAGTTCGATATAATCGGCCTGAAATTCTTGGGCATCATCGCTCATGTGGTAGGTACTCCTGCCAATCCATCAACGGCTATAGATTGACTTCGGCGAGAATGACAATCTTTCAAGAGCTATAATTCCCTGGGCAGGAACCGTTGGTATAAAACCGGACAGAGCGCTGTTTTTCAGTCATCGTTCACAAACATTTATTAACGAACGTCTTATTTTCGCCTCATATAATCAGTGCCCATCTCATAATACTGATTTTTTCCAGGAAAGACTTTTCCATATTTTTCAATTCTCTCGCGGCACAAAAGCAAATCGCCAGAATGCATATTGAATTACAATGCGATTGAAATGATAGCCTTGATCGCGTGGTGAAGTGGAAAACATGACACCCAAGTAAAACCGCGCCGGACCGCCCTGGATAATGGTCGATCCGCAAGTCCGGCGGCGAGGTTTCGAAAAGGGGCCCGGTGCGGCACGGGAGCCCGATGACGAGAGCGTGCCGGTCAGCGCGGAGAGCGGGATACGACCCGGTAGAAGATCCCGATCGCGATCAGAAACACGGCGAGGCCCGCCGTTTCGGTGACGGTGGAAAGCTCGGGACCGGCGATCGTCAGGGAGGCGCTGCGTCCGGTGACGGTATCGGCGGCGGCGAGCAGGACGCCGACGAAACTCTCGCCCACGAGAAAGCCCGATGCGAGCAGGATTCCACGGCGACGCACGGCCTCATAGGCGGGCTCGGCCCCCTCCCCCTCGAACCGCTTCCGGAACGACCGCTCGCTCAGCCACGCGATCACGCCTCCGATCGCGATCGTCACCACCACGTTCAGCGGAAGATAGATGCCGATGCCCACCGTGAGGGCCGGGAACACGCGCCCGCTTCGGCGCAGCCGCGCCTCCACGGCGACGAGGACGGCGCCCAGCCCCATACCCGTCAGCACCATGCTCCAGGGCAGCTCGCCGTGAACGATGCCGCTGGCGATCTGCGTCATCAGCGCCGCCTGAGGCGCCGGCAGGGCCATGCTCGCATCCATGCCGTCTCGCGGCAGGGCGCCAACGAACCCGTAAGCGTTGTAGAGGAGCGCCAGCAGGGGACCGATCACGAGCGAGCCGACGGCGACGCCCGCAACCAGCACCGCCTCCTGCCGCCAGGGCGTGGCGTCCACGAGTTGGCCGGTCTTCAGATCCTGCAGGTTGTCGTTGGCGATCGACGCCATGGTGACGATGACCGAGGCGACCAGAAGCGCCAGGCCGATGACGAAACGGTCGCCTTCGGGTCCCGCGCTCCGTCCGATGAGGAGCGGCAGCAGGAGAGCCACCAGCATGGTGGTGAGAATGCCGATCCCCGAGATCGGGCTCGACGACGAGCCGAGGAGGCCCGCGAGATAGCCGCACGCCGCCGCCATCAAGAAGCCGAACCCCGCCGCAAACACGGTCGCCACCACGATCAGCACGGGATAGAGCGCGCCGAGTTCGGCCCCGGCCGAAAACTGGCCGAGCAGGAGCGCCATCGGCAGCATGAGGGTCACGGCCGCTCCGCCGACCCAGGTGATCGGAATGTCCCGCTCCTGGCGCGGCAGGTCGCGCAGGCCCCCATGGCTGCCGCGAGCCGATGTCAGGGCGACGCGGATGCTCGCCAGGATCGGCCGCGCCAGCGTCGCCACGGTCCAGGCGCCGCCGACCGCGATGATCCCGGCACCGATCAGGCGGACGCGGCCCGACCACACCGCCTCGGCGGCCGCGCCCGGGTCCATCCCCTCCCCCTGCCCGAGGGCCGTCAGGACCGGGACCGCCACCCCCCAGGCGATGATCACGCCGGTGAGCAGCGCGAGGCAGGCTCCGATGCCGACGAGATAGCCGACGCCGACGAGGGCAAGGGAAAAGCCGGTCCCGAGCCGGAACACGGCCCCACCGGCCTGCAGGGTGGTGTGGAGACCCTCGCCGAGGACGCGCAAGCCGCTCGTCGCGACTGCGATCAGGGCCGCCGCCCCTCCGGCGCGGAGCAGATCGCGCAGACCGTGCCGGCTGCCGTCTCCGTCCTCGGTTCCGGCACCGGCCTTCAGCACCTCGGCGGCGGCCACGCCTTCGGGAAACGGCAGCCCGGCCTCGGCCACGAGCGCCCGCCGCAGCGGGATCGAGAAGGCGACGCCGAGCAAGCCGCCGACGAGGCAGACCCCTCCGGTCTGCCAGAACGGGAATCCCTGCCAATGGCCGATCAGCACGAGGCCGGGCAGGACCAGGATGACGTTGCAGAGCGTCCCGGCGGCCGAGGCCTGCGTCTGCACGATGTTGTTCTCGAGAATCGAGGTCTCGCCGAACAACCGCAGCAGGCCCATCGACAGCATCGCGGCGGGAATCGATGACGAGAACGTCATGCCGGTCTTCAGGCCCATATAGACATTGGCGGCCATGAACACGATTGTGATGGCCGCTCCGAGCACCAGGCCTCGGAGGGTCAATTCCCGGAAACGCCGCTCTTCTCCGTGAAGCTGTCGGCCGGTCCGCGCGTCCATCGATCATGCCTCATCGGCCCATCGGGCTCGTCATCGGTGAGTGAAGCGGCGGCGCGCGATACGTCCAGGATGGCGCTCTTCGGGTCATCGGCCTCGCCCGAACCCGATCCAGTATCAGGCAAGGCGCCTTGATTAACATCTGCATAATGCGTGATCGAAGTTAGTTTTAACCGATGTTACCAATGCAACGCCGCCATAACTAGGAACAACCACAGTCAAGCCCGGTTGTGGTCGCGTATATCCAGCCTGGATCAAGCCCCATCGACGCAACATCGGCCGAACACGGATCGCTTTTCCTTTCTGGCGCCGCCCGCTGGTGAACCGAGATCTACGCCGCCCAAGAGGGGGCCAGCGCGTCCACCCGCGCGACGAGCCCGACGGCCAGCGAACGAGGAACCCGACACGGGCGGATGCGCGATCCGGCTCCGACGCGAAAAGATGGGCCGAACCCGGCAAACAGACCATGGGAGATGACCGGAGTGCAGAGTGTGGGACCTGAAACAGAGGACGCCCTCGTCGATCTCATCCGCACGGTGCGGGACACGGGCTACAGGTTCACGACCGTGACGCCGGCGAGCCATGCCCGCGTCAATGCACGCCCGGACGCGGCGCGCGCCCGCCACCTGCGCGACGTCCTCGGCTGGAGCCGCCCGTTCTCGGATGACGCCGTGCCGTCGGACGTTCTCGCCGCCCTGCAACGGGCGGGCGTCGTCGACAGCGAGGGTGAGTTCCGGCGCGCCACGATCCGCCTCTCGAGCCTCGACGACGAACTCTTCCTGCACTCGGCCTATCCGCCCGATTCGACGGACGCGGTCTTTTTCGGCCCCGATACGATGCGCTTCGTCTCCGCCGTCATCGCTCATCTCGCCCAACGCGAGAAACCGGTTCACCGGGCCGTCGATATCGGCTCGGGATCGGGAGCGGCCGGGATCGCCATCGCCAAGCGCGCCGCGGGCGCCGAAGTACTCCTCGTCGACATCAATCCGGCCGCTCTGCAGGCCGGCCGGATCAATGCCCGGGCCGCCGGGGTCGCCGGCATCGAGCCGAGACGGAGCAACCTGCTCGACGACGTCGAGGGCGATTTCGACCTCATCGTCTCCAACCCGCCCTTCATGATCGACCGGAGCGGCCGCACCTACCGCCATGGTGGGGGGACCTTCGGCGAAGGGCTGTCACAGGCCGTGGTCGAGGCGGCGGCCGAACGTCTGGCACCGGGGGGCAGCCTCGTTCTGTTCACCGGCTCCGTCATCGTCGATGGCGCCGATCCCTTCCGCGACGCCGCGTTGGCGACCTGTGAACGACATGGGCTGCGCACGCAGTATCGCGAGTTCGATCCGGATGCTTACGGAGAGGAACTCGAGGACCCGGCCTATGCCGAGGCCGATCGCATCGCCCTGGTGGTGCTGACGGCGACGCGCCCAGCCTGAACCGAGGAAGGCCCTTCCATGATCGATGGTGACGCCGCCCTGTCCCCGAACCAGGCCGACCTGCTGCAAGAGGTTCTGGCGGGACTGGCGCAGCCGCAGAAGCGTCTTCCCGGCAAGCTCCTGTGGGACGAGACCGGCTCCGACCTGTTCGACCGCATCTGCAGCAGCGGCGATTACTATCCCACGCGAACCGAGATGGCGCTGTTGCCGTCCGTATCGGCCGAAATCGCCCCCCTGATCGGACCGGGCGCCACCATCGTCGAATTCGGCAGCGGAGCGAGCCGCAAGATACGCACGCTGCTCGATGCCCTCGACCGGCCGGCGCGTTTCATCGCCATCGACATATCGGGGGATTATCTCGACGCCGCGATCCGGCGGCTCGCTCGCGATTATCCGCAGATCGAGATGATCCCGGTCTGCGCCGATTACTCCGAACCGGTCCGGCTACCGGTCGACCTGTCGGGAGGGCCGGTGCTCGGGTTCTTTCCCGGCACCAGCATCGGCAATTTCACACCCGCAGAGGCCGAACTGTTCCTGGAGCGGGCGCGCGCCACCCTGGGGCCGAGCCGCTTTCTCATAGGGGCCGACCCCAACCGGGACGCGGACCGCCTGAGCCGCGCCTATGGCGATGCCGACGGACTGATGCCGGCCCTGCACCGCAACCTCCTCGAGCGGCTGAACCGGGAGTTCGACGCCGATTTCGACCTGGACAACTTCCGGCACGAACCCCGCATCCTGCCCGATCCCTTTCGCGTGGAAGCGCATCTCGTGGCGCGGGAGCCGGGCCGCTACCGGCTCGCGGGGACGGAGATCCGGTTCGGGGCGGGCGAGAGCATCCACACCGACAACTCGCACAAATACGCGCCCGATACGTTCCGGAGACTCGCCGAGCGCGCCGGGTGGCGGCCAGAGCGGGTCTGGCTCGACCGAGCGGGCCTCTTCAGCCTTCACCTGTTCGCCGCCTGATTTCCCCCAGATCACCCGGACATCCCCATGACAACCGACGACGCGCGTCCGACCGGCTTCCCGCTCTCGGCGGCCATTCTCTTCGGCCTGGGTATCGGCGGGTTCTTCGATGGAATCGTGCTCCACCAGATCCTGCAATGGCATCACATGCTCAGCAGCGCCGGATATCCCGCGGACAGCGTCGAGAACCTGCAGATCAACACGCTCTGGGACGGTCTGTTTCACGCCTGCACCTATCTCTTCACCCTCGCCGGACTGTTCGTGCTGTGGCGTTACTCGAGGCAGAACCATCTCCGGTGGTCGGGCTGGCTGCTTCCGGGCGGCATCCTGATGGGCTTCGGCATTTTCAATCTCGTGGAGGGGACGATCAATCACCACCTCCTCGGCCTTCACCACGTCAACGAGACCGTGCCACGGGCGCAGTGGATCTATTGGGACGTCGGATTCCTGCTATGGGGCGCGGCGATGCTCGTCGCCGGCTGGGTCCTGTACCGACGCGGTCGGGCTCACACCGCGGTGTAGGCGACCTCGCACAGCGATGTAGGCGGGCTCGCGTAGCGACTGAGGATTGCCAGCCTCAGCTTCCGTCGATGCCCTCGCGTCAGGCCCGAAACAGATACAGCGAACCGCCGATCACCACGGCCGCGAGCACCACGAGGCCGATATAGAGTGGCATGACCCAGGAATCGCGCCCCGTCGCTCGGGCGGTGGCCTGAACCCGTGGCGAGGCCGCCTCCGTGCCCCGCGCCATCGCGATCCGTTCCTTCGAGGGCGTATTCCCGGCGGCCTCGTCATCGGTGCCAAGCGGCGAAAGGCCGACATCGTAATGGGGGATCTTGTCACCCGTCCTGCCGGAATCGATGTCCGCTTTCAGCATCGCGCTGGTGGGGCGATCGGAATCCGCAGGCGATTCGACCGCGAGGTCGGCGGGCGGCGGAGGCGTCTCGGATCGTAGGCCCATGAGAAAACTCCACTGGCGGTTCATGGCCCGCACACGCGACGCCACCTCGTGCTCGACGTCCCAGCGTCGAGGCAGCGGGGGCCGGATCGCCCCCGCTGCCTCGTGAAGACCGGAGCACCATTGGCTAGGTGAACGATCGAAACGGGTTTTAGTCCCGGTCCTGGCTTTTCAGGCTGCTTTCCCCGCCCGAAAGATCGGTTTTCGGATTGGCCAGGCCGCTCGTGTTCCCGGAAACACCGGATTCGATGGCATCCGGGGGGATTTCGCGGTTGGCCGCGTGATCCTGGTATTGCTCGGTCTGGACCGTCTTGCTGTCCAACCCGCGCTGATCGGTATGCCGAGACTTGTCGCGGTTACTCAAGACCATGTTCTCTTCGAGGATTCCCTCGGGCAGATCCGTCATCGCGCCCGTTCCGGTGCCCTTGCCCTGAGCACCCGGCCCCATGGAATGGCGATCGGCCTTGGCCATGAAACATCTCCTCCTGTGTCCGAGTTCGAAGCCCTATGCCGCCGCTCAGTGCGAGCGGTGACCGCCCTTCCCTTCCGCGTCATGCGCATGGTGGCGGTCGCGCTCGCCGCCGCCGCCCGACACATGCGAGATGGGATCGTTGGTGGGACTGCCCGGGCGCGGGCCGCGATCCGGCTCGGACCGAGGTTCGGTGGCATCCTGGTGGCTGCTACCGGGCCCGCCATGATGACGATCGGCAGCTGGAGTTTTCTTCGAGGTGCTCATCAGCGGTCCTGTTGATAGCCTTGATGCGTCGTGTTGACCTTAGAATTTCCAGCCTGGCCCATCTTGTCGGGATTCTGCGTCTGGGCGGAACCCTTGGGTGCCGTCGACACGGGCGCCTCCGGCGCGCTGCCGGGCCCCTTGTCGGATTGGTTGGCAGGTGGAACGGGTGGCGGCTTAGCAGTCATTCGGTACACCTATCGAATAGCGTTGCCTTGCAGAGAGAACGATTCATCGCAATGTCAGTTCCGATATTTATCCTCGGCAAATCATCGCGAAGCCTGAACCGTATTTGTCTGCATGTTTACTGTCAGCGGCAGGCAACAAGATCCAGCCGTGGGTTCATCGACTGACGCAGGAATGCAGGCGGCACGACGAAGCCGCCTGCTACCGCCGCGATGGCGGCAGGGATCTTTCGTGGGCCTCGCGGACGGTAAAGCCCTCGGGGCAGCGTTTGGGGCCGCCTCCGCAGTCCGGTCCATCCGAAAACGGATGCGCCTCAGATGATCGGCTTGCCTCCGGTCACCGCGACGGTGGCGCCGGAGACGTAGCTCGCTTCCGAGCCTGCCAGCATCACATAGACGGGGGCGAGTTCGCAGGGCTGCCCCGGTCGCTTCATCGGCACCTGCGATCCGAAGCTCTTCACCTTCTCCAACGGCATCGTGGCGGGGATGAGCGGCGTCCAGATCGGACCCGGAGCCACGCAATTCACCCGGATGTCCCGTTCGGCCAGCATCTGGGCCAGACCGCCGGTGAAGTTCTGGATCGCCCCTTTGGTGGTCGCATAGGCCAGGAGCTGCGGGCTCGGCGTATCGGCGTTGACCGAGGTCGTGTTGATGATGGAACTCCCGGGCTTCATATGCGGGAGCGCGGCTTTCACCAGGTAGAACATCGCGTGGATATTGGTCGCGAAGGTGATCTCCCACTCTTCGTCGGAGATCTCCTCGGGGCTGGCGAATGTCTTCTGGTGGGCCGCGTTGTTGACCAGGATATCGACCTGGCCGAACTCGGAGACGGCTGTCTCGACGATGGCGCGGCAATGCCGGGGATCCTTCACATCGCCCGCCATCCGCACCGCCTTGCGGCCGGCGGACTCGACCAGCCGGCAGGTCTCGTCGGCATCCTCATGCTCGTCATAATAGCTCACCAGGACATCCGCCCCTTCGCGGGCATAGGCCAGGGCCACGGCCCGCCCGATGCCGCTATCGGCGCCGGTGATGATCGCCTTGCGACCGGAAAGGCGCCCCGACCCTTTGTAATGCGCCTCGCCGTAATCCGGGCGCGGGTCCATATCGGCATCCCGGCCCGGTGGCGTCAGGGGCCGCTGATTCTCGAATGGCGGCTTCGGGAAATCGGTCATCTCAAGCGATCCTTGCAAGAACAATCATATCTGCGTTGGCGGCGCATGAGGTGACCGCAAGCTTTATCCGTCAGCACGGCAAGCCATCAAAAGCCATTATCCATTCTTATTCAGAAATTACGGCTGAAACACACAGCATTAACAAACATAATAGCTATGTTGCCATGGGCCCTGCTGTCGATCACCTCACTCGATGGGACAATTCATGGCGGAGGCTATTGTTTCGAAAGCGAAGACGGTTTTAAAAGTCAGGCCGTTTTATCGATACTCAACCACTACGCCGCCGCGTATGGCGGTTGCCGTCCTTTGACGACAGCAGGCGGAAGGCCAGGACACCGAGGGCCAGAACGGCCCCTGAAACCGCGGCTTTCCTGACCAGCCCGGCACGGTTGTGTCGGAGTTCCGAACGGAAACCCATTTCGGCGGGGATGTTCGGAACCGTGCCGCGACCGAAATCCTGCACCAGACCTTCGACGACATTCACCCGGTCGGCCGCCATCAGCATCAACCAATGAGCCCATTCGGACTCACTGTATTTGAAGGCCTGACGCCGCATGGCACCACTGACGCCGCTCGGCGGTGTCGAGGTGCCGAACACCGCCGTGAGGTTGTTCCGCTCGATGGATTGCAGGATCTCGACCGTCTGTCTCTGTTGCGGCGGCCGCGGCCAGTTCATCCCGCCCTTGTCGTCGCGCGATCGGTCGCGCATCGGGTAAGTCGGGTCGTTCTCCGGATTGGCATCGGCACCCCAGCCGGGGATCTTGGATGGGTCGATCGGAAGGTTTCGCATGTCGGTCTTCCTCACCCGCGCGCCGAAGGGGGGACGAGTACGGGTTTGATGCATCCGTCGAGCTTGGCCGAGAAGATGTGATACGCGTCCGCGATCTCCTCCAGAGGCACTTTGTGCGTAATCAGTGCTTTCGGGTTCAGGCGTCCGGCCTCGATATGCTCGATCAATCTCGGCAGGAGGCGCTTGACAGAGGCTTGGTTGGCGCGGATCGTGATGCCCTTGTTCACGACATTGCCGATGGGGATGAGGTTGCCCGTGGGACCGTAGACGCCCACGATCGATACGACGCCGCCCTTCTTCACCGAATTGATCGCCCAATGGAGCGCGGTCGCGGCACCCGCCTCGAGCTTCAACTTCGTACCGAGGAGCGTATGCAGGGCGCTGCCCGCCGCGTCGCCGCCGACGGCATCGATGCAGACATCGGCACCGAGGGAATCGGTGGTCTTCTTCAGGAAGACGACGGGATCGTCCATCGAGCGGAAGTTGTAGACTTCGGCCGGACAATAAGTCCTCGCGAAATCGAGCCGGTAGTCGATGTGGTCGATGACGATCACACGTCCGGCACCGAACAGCCACGCGCACCGGGCCGCCATGATCCCGACGGGACCGGCACCGAAAACCACGACCGTGTCGCCCGGCTGAATGCCGGCCATCTCGGCCGCCTGGTACCCTGTCGGCACGACATCGGTGAGAAGCACCGCGTCGTCGAGATCCATGGTCGATGGGATCTTGCAGGGGCCTATATCGGCATAGGGGACACGGACATACTCCGCCTGGCCCCCATCGTAGCCGCCGGCCGTGTGCGAATAGCCAAAGATGCCTCCGAGCGCGCTCGCCTGCGGGTTGGCTTCATGGCAATTGCCGAAGAGACCCTGCCGGCAGAAATGGCATTGGCCGCAAGCGATGTTGAACGGGACGATCACGTGGTCGCCGACCGAGAGGTTGCCGACCTGCGACCCGACCTCCTCGACGACACCGATGAATTCATGGCCGAAGGTCATGCCCACCCGGGTATCGGGAACGAGGCCATGGTAGAGATGAAGGTCCGAGCCGCAGATGCAGGTGCGGGTCACCCGCACGACGGCATCCTGGACATGTTCGCAGACCGGAACCGGCTTCCTGTCGACCCGAACCCTGTAGGGCCCGCGATAGTTCATCGCCAACATGTCTCGGATCCTCCCCTGAATCCTGATCCCTGGACCGTCCGCGGAGGCTCCCCGCGGCGACAGTTCGCAGCCAAGCCGGACGGTATTCGGCTCACACCGATTGGCGCCGAGCTTCCACCGTTCGCCAAGGTGATCGTCGACCCCATGGCGCCCGGCGAATACTCAGCGCCCGGAATTCAGCGGTCTGCTTTTTCGTCGGCGGCGCTGAGTTCCAGATAGCGCAACGTCGTCGGCTGGATGAGCTCGGCGACGGTCTTCGCCATAGCCTGCTCCTCCCTCAGGGATTGCTCGAATGCGGTGCGGTGCGCACTCTGCCCGGCGGCATCCCCGATGGTCACCAGGGAGGTATAGGCCGCGATCTCGAAATTCTCGAAGGCATGATTGGCGAAGGTGTTCTTCAGGATTTCGTCCTGAGCCGGCACGTGCCCCAGCGCCATCATGTTGCCGACGAAGCCGAGGAACCCTTCCTTGATCGCCGAGGGGCCATCGCCGAGGGATGACAGCGCCTCTTCGAGCCGGTCACGCTGGCCATGCGTCTCTTGGATATGGCGACGCAACGCCGCTTCCATTTCAGGATAGCGCTGCAGGCGTTCGACCTGCCTTTCCATGATCTGAAGCGCCTGCAACTCCAGGGCATGCGTGTTCTTCAGGGCAGTAACATAGATGGAGCGCGGGTCGAGTGCCATGTAGACTGTCTCCGAATATTAAACTGTGTTATGTCTCGATTGGACGAAATCCTTGTCTCTCTAACTGTTAACGCTGCAGCCGGTTGCTTAAAGCCTCGCTCAAAATGCGGATACGCTTGCTCGGTGCCCATAAGCCGCAGCGAATGCGATCTTATTTCCTAAGATACCCTTGAACGGATCGAGCTTGGCCGGGCCGGACCGGGGTCGCTCGTCGTCGCGACATCGCCGGTCTCGCCACCTCGCTCCAAAAGCGAGCCGGAAGGCGGCACATGCGCCGACGACTTGCACCGACAGCCAGAGGCGGAGAGCTTACCCGCATCGGATCGGCGAAGAGACCGAATGGCACAAGGGAGAGGGAGGCCGGCGGTGTGGATCGGACTCGCGACGTCAGCGCGCATTCCGTGATCGCGCAACGGCTTAGCGCGGCCTTGGATATCCGTGAGGCTCGCGCGAGGGAGGGCGCCGGACGCGCGCTGGAACGCTTCCGATCCAAGGGGCTTTGCTCCCTGCAACGACGAGGGAGCACATCCGTGAAGACAGCCGACACACCGCAGCCTGGCGCCGATCTGCAGCCCATCGACACTCCGCCGGCTGCCCCCGAAAAGCCTGAGCGGCAGCCGCCCTCGATCCCGGAGGAAGACGATCCGGAGATCGAGAAGACCGAAGAGCAGCCGAGCTGATTCCGCATCCTTCATCGGTGTGTTCAACGCACGAAGCCCCGGACCTCTCGGGTCGCCGGGGCTTCCTCACATTCGCTCGACCTGCGGTCACCGGGGCGCACAGTCGAACCGTGCGCCCAACAGCCCTCTGCGTTCTACGGACGGATACCGATCTCGGAGGGATGGCGCAGGCCGTGGCGGATGCCGTTCGGGAGGAAGGCCGAACTGGTCATCGCCGCCATCGGCGACATCAGATGCCAATGCGCCGCATCTCGAGGAGTCCCGCTCGATCCGCAGCGTGACGACGGCCGGCTCGCCAGCGTCCCGCCCATCGCGGCTTCCAAGGCCTGCAGGGCTTTCGCGATACGGTCGGGGATTTCCCCCTCGACCGGCGGAAAGGCCTTCGCCATGGCCCGGTCGACGCCGTCCCTGAACGGCATAGCCTCGCTGGCATGGCTGCGAAGCTGCCAGATATTGAGCGGGTTGTCGTTCATGGGGTAAAACTGTCGGCTACGGCGCCGGTTCGCTGACGGGCAGTCCATCTGCCCGCGAAACTGCTTAAGTCCCCATCTTTCACTTAGTTCACATTCTCATCCGAGAAAGCAAAAAAAGCCGCCCGAGGGGCGGCCTTTCTGCGCGACGATCCCTGTTCGAGCCGGAGTTCAGACACTCATCAGTACGCTTGCCGAACTCACCAGCGTCGCTGCCAGCATGAGGGTGGCGGCGGCCGCCATGGCGTATGAGAAGATCTTCATTCAGCAGCGATTCCCGCCCGAGGTCTGACCATATTGCTGGACCGGAAAGTTCTGCTGGTTCGCATTGCCTTCGGCGGCAGAGCTCATCGGACAGGTGGCCGGGTTGCGCCCGGCATTGCCGTCGCGGAGACCGAGAGACCCCGTGGCCTCGACGTCGTAGGCATTGAACGAGCTGTAACGGGCCGGGCGCTCGAAAGCCATCGCGGACGAGATCGAAGCAGCGCCAAGAACAAACGCAGTGGCGATAGCGGCGATACGGGTCTTCATCTGTATTACGAGCTCCTTCTTGACGCCGATGCCGAACAACTCGGCTCGTTCGCCTTGTGTGATTTGAATATGGGGCAGCAATCTCATTCCTGACGTGCTGAGCCGCACTCAGCATCGTGGATTAGACCCGGCTACTCTTCTGTCAGTGATATACCAGAGGCAAAACAACTGCTTGGCCGCCGCGCGACCGGCGACCGAAGAGGACGAGCAGGTTGCGAGGGGCCGATGAGGCTCGACGATGTCAGCCGACAGCGCGACATCGTCACCGTGGCCCCAGCGGACCGGACCGGGAGGAGCGAGCCGGACGGTTTCGGAGGGGGACCGGATGTCGCGACGGCGAGGATCGACCACGAGGCTGCGGAGAAAAGCTTTCATGTCCTGTCTCCATCGAATGTCGAACGGAGACTCCCTGGTACGAAATGCCTCACGCGGCCCGTCCATCTTCGGCGAGCCCCGGGCTCGAAAGCTGAAGGATGACTTGTTTTCATTTAACCAAGTCGTGCCAAGGGTAGCGGAACGCCACCGATGCTACAGGGAATGAGACCTGTGTTATTTTTCGATGCAGACCGCCGCGCGCTCATGACCGCGATAGACGAGTCCAGTGCTCGGGTCGAATTCAACCCAGACGGCATAGTATTGGATGCCAATCCGCTCTTCCTCGATACGATGGGATATTCCCTCTCCGAGTTGAAAGGTCGGCATCATTCACTCTTGGTTTCTTCCGAAGATCAGAAAAGCGACGATTACCGGTTGTTCTGGGAGGCCTTGCGCCGCGGCGAAGCACAGACGCGCGAGTTCAAGCGCATAGCCAAGCATGAGCGCGAGGTATGGATCCAGGCGACTTACTATCCCGTGTTGGACCGCGCCGGGAAGGTCAGCCGAATTGTCAAGTTTGCGACCGATGTCACCGCTCAAGTGTTGCGCAACATCGAACATGACGGGCAACTCGACGCCCTCCATCGCTCGCAGGCCGTGATCGAGTTTGCCCTCGACGGTACCATCCTGACCGCCAACGCGAACTTCCTGTCGGCGATGGGCTACACGCTCGAGGAGATCGGCGGGCGTCATCACAGCCTCTTCGTCGACCCGTCGGAGCGGGTGGGCGCCGCCTACCGCGAATTCTGGACGTCGCTCGCCCGTGGCGAGTTTCGTTCGGGCGAGTTCAAGCGGATCGCCAAGGGCGACCGCGAAGTATGGATTCAGGCGACCTACAACCCGATCCGCGATCGGAATGGGGTCCCGATCAAGGTGGTGAAATTCGCCAGCGACATCACCCGGCAGAAGCTGCAGACCGCCGATGCCATGGGGCAACTGGAGGCCGTCAATCGGTCCCAGGCGGTGATCGAGTTCGCGTCGGACGGAACGGTCCTCGACGCCAACGAGAACTTCCTGAACGCGGTCGGTTACCAATTGGACGACATAAGGGGGCGCCCGCATGCCATGTTCGTCGAGCCCAGCTATGCGCGGACGCCGGATTACGCCGCCTTCTGGGACCGCCTGCGGGCAGGACAATTTTCCTCCGGCATGTTCCAGCGCTTCGGCAAGGGAGGCCGCTCGGTCTGGATCCAGGCGAGCTACAACCCGATCTTCGATCCCAGCGGCCGGCTGACCAAGATCGTCAAATACGCCTCGGACGTCACCGCCAACATGGAGGCGCGATCCGTCGCGGTCGAGGCGGCGGAGCGGACCCTCGACCACGTCCAGTCCGTCACCGACGCCGCCGACGCCATGAACGCGTCCGCGGAGGCCATTTCCCGCAGCATGGCCCAGTCCAAGACGGTGGTGGACGACATCCATGGGCGTGCCGGCGAAGCGGATGCCGCCACCGAGCGGCTGCGAACCGCCACCGAGGCCATGGGCGGCGTCGCCTCGGTCATCGCCGGCATCGCTCAGCAGATCAATCTGCTGGCGCTCAATGCGACGATCGAGGCGGCGCGGGCCGGCAGCGCGGGGCGCGGCTTCGCGGTGGTCGCGACAGAGGTCAAGAGCCTCGCCAGTCAGGCGGCATCCGCCACGAACCGGATCAGCAGCGAGATCGCCGGCATGCAGGCGGTCTCGACCGAAGTGGCGGCGACCCTGGCCTCCATCACACAGGCGATCGGGACGATCAGCACGCATGTGGCCGGAGTCACCGAGGCGGTGGATGAGCAGGCACGGACGACGGGGGACATCCTGGTCAGCATGCGGCAGGCGGCCGATGGCGTGTCGAGCATCAGCACGGGCCTCGACAATTGGACCGTCGGCATGGAGGAACGCCGCGCGGAGCGCCGGAGGCGCGTCCTGCTGCCGGCCCATATCCACCTCCCCGGCGGCGAACGCATCGCGTGTTCGGTCCGCGACCTGTCGGAGGGAGGCGCGCGGTTGCATGTGTCGCGACGCGCCGACGTTCCCGACCGGTTCGCCGTCACCATCGACGAGGACGGACGCCGGTTCGATTGTGAAGTCCGGCATCGCTCGGGCGCGGGCTTGAACGTTCAGTTCCGCGACGCCACGGAGACGAGCCTCGACCGCGTGGCGTGACGCCGACGCCTCAGGGCGTTCCGCGCCGGGCCGGCCATCCCGACACGCTCCGGGGGCCCGTCCGGCGGCGGGATGGCCGATATCTGTGTCCGCAGCGCAACAGGACAGGGGCTTTCGCGCCCAGTGAGAAGCAGGGCGTCCCGGCGGGCAAGGCCGGCCGGCAAGATGTTTCCGACAGAAACACAAGGGCTTGATCCGTCAGGGGCAGGACATTTTAGAAATCATATAAACTATTGACGTGCTTGCATAATTTTGAATCCACCCGCTTGTTTCGGCGCCAGGAGATCGTGCGGTCCCGCGGTGATCCCAAGGTGGTGGGAGCTGGTTTTATGCAGCTGGTATCGATGGATGCGCTGCATCGTAGCCAAGGCGCGAAGCTTCAGCGTTTCCTCCTGCGCCTGCTCGGCAATTCCGCCGACGCGGCCGACGCCCACCAGGAGACCTACCTGCGCATGCTCGCGGCGCTCTCGCGCACCAGCGTCGAGAACCCCTCCGCCTTCCTGTTCCAGGTCGCCAACAATGTCGCCCTCCGGATGCGGAACCGGCAGCGGCTGGAAGGGACGCTGTTCCATTCCGTGAGCGACGCGGAGATGTCGGACATCGTCGATGCCTATGCGCTGCCGGAACGGCAGGTGATGGCGCGCCAGGAGCTCCGGCGGCTCGCCGCCGATATCGACGCGTTGCCGCCCCGGTGCCGGGAGGTGTTCCTCCTCGTCCGCATCGACGGCCATTCCAACGGCGAGGTGGCCACGCGCCTGGGCATCAGCCGCAACATGGTGGAGAAGCACCTCATCAAGGCCCTCCTGCATTGCCGCAGCCGGAGCCGCGAACGTTCGTGACACGCGACGTCAGGGATCGGCCGCCTTGTTGATCTGAGACGGTAGGGACACACGGCTCGGCGATCCGAGCCGGGATCGGGTCCGGAGAGCAGAACCGTGACCAAGGACAAAACCACAGACGCGGACGCGCGCGACGACGAGGATCCCGTCTTCGAGGCCGCGGCCGGCTGGGTCGCGCGGCTCTCCTCCCCCGATGCGACGAGGGAGGACCGCGACGCCTTCGCGGAATGGCGCGATGCCGATCCCGCCCATGCCGAGGCTCATGCCGAGATGGATGCGCTCTGGCGCAGGCTCGGCCATGTGCCCGACCCACGCAGACGCCGCACCTCGCCGACAGGACTCGCCGCCCTCGCCGTGGCGGCCATCCTGTGCGCGGCATTGATCCATCAACTCGGCCTCATCGACCGGTTCCGCTCCGACCTCTGGAGCGGCGTCGGCGAGATCGGCCATTCCGTCCTGGCCGATGGGAGCCGCATCGATCTCAACACCGACACGGCGGTGGCGCTGCGGTTCACGGACACCGAACGCGGAATCGAGCTCCTGCGCGGCGAGGCGTTCTTCGACGTCGTCCCGGATTCCCGGCGCCCCTTCGTGGTGCGCGGCAATGGCTTGAGCGTGCGGGCGATCGGCACGCGCTTCTTCGTCCGGGCGGACGGTGCGGACAGCCCCGTCGGGGTCACCGAGGGACGCGTCGATGTGGCGGACGAGCACCGGCACATGCTGGTGTCGGCGGGCGAGGCGGTTCGCCGCGAGGACGGGGCGCCCTTCGGCGTCGTCGCGGCGGATCCGAGCCGGAGCGTGGCGTGGCGGGATGGGCGCCTCGTCTTCTCGGGCGAACGGCTCTCCGCCGTCCTGCAGGAACTCGACCGCTACCGCCACGGCCGCGTCGTCCTTATCGACGCCAAGGCCGGCGAGCGGCGCGTCACCGGGGCCTTCGACCCCCACAACACGGACGAGGCCCTGGACGTGATCGCGGCGACGATGAACGTGCGCGTCACCCGGCTCACGCCCCTCCTCGTCCTGGTCGGGTCGCCGCTATAGGAGGCCGAAATAATTCCGTTCTCGGACGTCAGGAGATCGCGGGCCCGTTGATCTCAATCGGTAAGGGACGAGAGAGCGCGAAGCGCACCGTCCTGTTCAACCGACGGATGGGGCGTGCAATGGCGGCGCGAGAGCTTGGGTTTGCAGGGGAGCGGCGCGCGAGGGTGTTCCTCGCCGGCGTGTCGATGCTGGTGATGGTCCCCGCCGCCGCGCAGAGCCAGGAGGCGAAGCGCCCGCCATCGGCCAAGGACCGGAAGGCGAGCATCATCGCCCTCGCTCCCGAAGCCTCGGCCCCGCGAGACGGGGACAGCGTGTCCCTGTCGATTCCGAAAGGGCCTCTGGAAACGGCCCTGGTCACCTTCACCGAACAGGCGAAGGTCAAGCTGGTCTACGCCACCGAGCTGACGGCGAGACTGAACACCAACGGCGTCGACGGCGCGTTCCTGCCCCTCGACGGCCTGGCCAGGATCCTCGAAGGCACCGGCCTGACCCACCGGGCGGTTGGCCCTTCCACCATCACCCTCGTCAATCCGAGCTACGTCCAGCTCGGCCCGGAGCCGGCCGGGGCGGTGACCCTGGCCGAGCTGAGCGTCGAGGCCCAGCGCCTGAACCGGGCGTCGCATGCGGGGCTGCCCCCGTCGAGCGGAACGGTGGGCCAGCCGCCGGTTCCCTATGCCGGCGGCCAGGTGGCGACGGGAAGCCGGCTCGGCCTCCTCGGCAACCGCTCCGTGCTGAACACGCCCTTCAACGTGACGAGCTACACGGAAAAGCTGATCACGGACCAGCAGGCGCGCACGGTCGGCGACGTCGTGCAGAACGATCCCTCGGTGCGCAACGACGCGCCGCCCTATAGCGAACGCGATTCCTTCTTCATCCGCGGCTTCTCGGTCACCAACCTCGACACCGCCTTCGACGGGTTGTTCTACATCGCCAATGCGCGCCGAACCTTCACCGAAGGCCTCGAGCGCGTCGAGGTGCTGAAGGGCCCCACCGCCTTCCTCAACGGCGGCGTCGGCCGTGTCGGCGGCACCATCAACCTCATCCCGAAGCGCGCCTTCGACGAGCCGCTCACGCGGATCACGACGAGCTATTTCAGCGATTCCCAGGTCGGAACCCATCTGGATGTCGGACGCCGCTACGGCGCCGCCAAGGAATGGGGCATCCGCTTCAACGGCGCTTACCGCAACGGGGGCACCCCCCTCGACAAGAACGCCATCGAGGTGGGCATCGCGGCCCTCGGGCTCGATTATCGCGGCGACCGGTTCCGCGCCTCGCTCGACCTCAACCATTCCAACCAGAACATCACGGCGCCGACATCGCTGTTCAACGCGGCCGCACCGAACATCGCGGTGCCCCGCGCCCCGAACAACCGGCGCAACACGGCGAACACGAACGAATATATCGACACCACCTACGGCATGGCCGCCGGCCGGGTCGAATTCGATCTCCTGCCGGAGACGACGATCTACGCCGCGGGCGGCATCAGCCGCTACCGCGAGGATTCGCTGAGTTCCTATTACCTGATCACCGGAGCCTCGGGGCAGGCGACCAACACGCTCGCCATCGCTCCCCTCGAATTGCAGGGCCTGACCGGCGAGATCGGGCTGCGCTCGCATTTCCACACCGGCTTCATCGGGCATCAGGTCTCGGTCTCGGCGACCGAGGCCGTGAACAAGAACTTCTCGCGCGGCTACTTCCCCCCGAGCCTCCCGAGCTTCCAGACCAACATCTACGCTCCGACCTACCTGCCGTTCGGATCCGTCGCCACGGGGGTCTATCCCCGCTCCAGCCGGCAACCCCTCTTCACGGAGCTGAGCGCACGCAGCGTGGCCGTGGCCGACACCCTGTCGCTGGGTGAGGATCGCTTCATGCTGACGCTCGGCGGGCGCTTCCAGGACATCGCGGTCAACAGCTACGTCACCCGCCCGGTGGCCAATCAGGGGTCGCTGGCATCGAGCTACGACCAGGGCCGGTTCAGCCCCGCCATCGCCCTGGTCATCCGCCCCTTCGAGAACCTGTCGTTCTACGGCAATTACATCGAGTCCCTCGACGCAGGCCCGAGCGCGCCGGTCACCGCGGTCAATGCCAACGAGATCTTCGCCCCCACCGTGAGCCGGCAGAAGGAGGTCGGCGCCAAATACGATTTCGGCACCGTCTCGGTCACCGCCTCTCTGTTCGAGATCGAGCAGCCGAGCGCCTTCACGGATCCCGGCACGAGGCGCTTCTCCGTGAGCGGGCTGCAGCGCAACAGGGGCGCCGAGTTCACCGTGTTCGGCGAGCCCGTCACGGGGATCCGCCTGCTCGGCGGCATCGCTTTCATCGACGCGGAACTGGTGAGGACGCTCGGAGGGCAGTTCGACGGAAACGCCGCTCCCGGCGTCCCCGACATGGCGATCAACCTCTACGGCGAATACGACCTACCGCCATGGCTGGCCCCGGGCCTGACCCTCACCGGGCGGGCCATCCATACCAGCCGCCAGTTCTACAATCAGGCCAACACCCAGTCGGTCCCCGACTGGACCCGCTTCGATGCCGGCCTGCGCTACGCCTTCGAGGGCGTCTCGGGCAAACCCGTGGTGCTGCGGGCTACCGTCGAGAACCTGTTCGACGATTCGTACTGGGCCTCCGCCGCACGCGGCTTCCTCGCCGTCGGCGCCCCCCGAACCGTCATCGTCTCCGCCTCCGTCGATTTCTAGAGCGCTCTCCGCCGAAGTGGATACCGGTTCGGCGAAAAAGAGCGCGGCAAAACAGAGGCTTAGAGATGTGTCCCGACCCAACGTGGTCGGGCGCAGCTTTAGAGGTCATGCCCTTTGCCTGACGCGCCGTCGCGTCGGGCAATGTGTACGAAGCTTGCAAACCGTCGGGCGGTCGATCACGCAAACTGTCGGGCGTTCGATCGCGAATCCGAGGTGCACCGCGAGATTGATGAACGAGGCCGGCCTCACCCCGCCGACGGCGACCACCAAGACTTTCTCGGTGATGGGCAAGGCCTTCGATCCGGCCAAACCCGAGGAGTACCTGAACTCCTTCGCGATCAAGCGGGCGGGCTGAGCCATGGAGGCCTCCCTCCCGCCCCGCGCCGGAATCGTCCCCCCGATCATCCCCATCGGCATGGTCGGATCGCACAGCCGGATGCGACATGTGGTCGACCGCCGTCAAAAAATAACGCAAGAAATAGCAGCGACAAATATAGCTGCCTAATGTCAGGGCAATCGCGCGCCCTATCCTAGGCATGCCCGTGAGTGAGAGCGTCATCGCTCCCGCCTCCACCAGGATGAGGCGGGACATGCCGCGCTATCATTTCAACGTGTACGATGGAAATACAACCCTCGATCAGGATGGGACAGAGCTCAATAGCTTTGAGGAAGCCAGGTTTGCGGCAGTGTGTCTAGCCGGCAGGATCATTCTCGAAAATTTCAAACACATTTGCTCGAGCGATGAGTGGCGCCTCGAGGTCGCGGATGAAAATGGGCTTTTGCTGATCTGGCTGGATTTTACGATGATCGAGTCGCCCATCGTCGAAACCATGAGAAGACGGCCAAGCTATCAAACATGACTTTCATCTGATCTGCACGGCTTCGATATCGGCTTTAACACACGAACAAAGTCCGCTTCATCCTCGCTCGCCCCGGCGTCACGGGCGGCTTCGATGAAGCGGCGCTACTTGTTCCTCACGCGTCGACGACCCCGCCCCGCTTTGCGGGCGGCCTTGGTTCGGTCTCAGGCTCGTCCAGAATCGCCCTCGTTTCTTCGACCACCGCTTTGGATTTTGCGGCGGACTGTCGGGCGTCCGCAGCCGATTGCAAGATGAAGTCGAGGAACTCGGCGTCACTGGCTTGCATGGCCTGTCCTGGCGTCAGCGGGTACGCTGTCCGCCCCGGCTTGGAGGGTGTGTCGGCGGTCATGACTGTGGCTCCTGCATCGTCGAGGAATGTAGAGCCAACGCGGCGGACAGCAAAAAGCCTCCGAACCCGATCCGGCAGCCCCGTATTTGCAGTATCCGCGTCCCGCGATTCATGATGTGCCGCCTCGGGAGGACACGTTACGGCGAGCCTGGCTCGTCGCCCTGTGCCTGTGAGCGTAGCCACGGCCCGTCTTCTCGCCCTTCGGCTTCACGGTGCCGTCGTTGCCGACGAAGGTCTCATCGCCCTCGACAAGGCCGCCGCTGCCGACATGCCACCGCAATGAGGTCACACGGGGCCTTCCGCCTAAAAGAAGTCCTCCAGCGTCCCGAAAGCTGCGGTCTCATGATGAAAGAACTTGGCGGAATGGGCAGATATCGGGCCAACCCTATGAAGAGGAAGCCAGACCGTCAGGCCGTATGGGCGAATGGTACGATCGCCAAGCAAAGGTTTTGAGATGTGCCCCGCCCCAACGCGGTCGGGCGCAGCCCTGGCACGGTCCGGCGAAGTTCAGCCGCAGGCGTCCCATCTCAGCATCGCCATCTGCGCCACGCCCTCCAGTTCGGCCCGGCTCGCGCCGTCGCGGGCCAGGATCGACATGCCGCTCTGGACGGTCTGCACGAAGCGGGCGAGGGCGTGAACGTCCGTCTCGCCCGCAAGCTCGCCCGAGGACACGGCCCCGGCCAGGCACGCCTCCAGACGCTCCAGCGTCACGGCACGCGCCGACCGAACCAGATCGCCGAGGTCCGATCGCCCTTCGCCGCCGACGGACGAGAGCGTCACCATGCAGCCGAGGGGATTGTCGGCGAGCGATCCGGTCAGGGCCGCGGCCGAGTCCATGAGTAAGGACAGCACCGCCTCACGCGCCGTCCCGGCGGATCGGAACCTGCCCCAGACCAGCGCCTCGTAGGTCGTGTTGTAGTGGCGCAGGGCCTCGGTGAAGAGCGCCTCCTTCGATCCGAAAGCGGCGTAGAGGCTGGGCGATCCGATCCCCATCGCCTCGGTGAGGTCGGCGATGGACGTCGCCTCGTAGCCCTTGCGCCAGAACAGGTGGGTCGCCTGCGTGAGGGCGGCCTCGCGGTCGAAGGCACGAGGGCGTCCGCGCCCCCGGACCGACCCCTCCGCGACGCGTCCCGGTTTCTGCTCTGATTTCTGCATCGATCGATATATAAATCTCTTGACCCCGATCACCAACACGCCTAGCTATTTTTGTGTCGATCGATACATAAAGGTTGAGTGATGCAGGAACTGGCTGGAAAGCGCGCACTCGTCACGGGTGGCTCACGAGGTATCGGCGCCGCCATCGCGCTCGATCTCGCGGACAGAGGCGCGGACGTGGCGATCACCTACGAGCGGTCGGCCGACCGCGCGGCCGAGCTGGTGCGCGCCATCGAGGCGAAAGGCCGGCACGGGCTCGCCATTCAGGCCGACAGCGCCGATGCGGCGGCCGTGAAACGCTCGGTCGACGAGGCCGTGGCGGGACTGGGCGGTCTCGACATCCTCGTCAACAATGCCGGCATCGCCCGCTACGGCGCGGTCGCGGAGATCGGCCTCGTCGACATCGACGCGCTCCTGAATGTCAATGTGCGGTCGGTGGTGCTGGCCTCCCAGGCCGCGATTCCGCATCTCGGACAAGGGGGGCGCATCATTTCGATCGGCTCGTGCCTCGCCGAGCGCGTCCCCTTTCCCGGCGTGACCGTGTACTCGATGACCAAGTCGGCGCTTCTCGCCTTCACCCGGGGGCTGGCCCGCGAACTCGGGCCTCGGGACATCACCGTGAACCTGGTCCAGCCGGGTGGAACCGACACCGACATGAACCCCGCCGACGGTCCCCAATCCGATGGTATCCGCGCGCTGACACCGCTCGGCCGCTACGGTACGCCGGAGGACGTCGCCGCCGCCGTGGGCTTTCTCGCGAGCCCGGCCGCGCGGCAGATCACCGGATCGGTCGTCACCGTGGATGGCGGCGTGAACGCCTGAGCGGGGATCCGACCCCGCCGCGCGCCTCCGAGACACGGCCTTGGAGCGCTCTCCGCCGACGTGGATCCCGGTTCGGCGAAAAAGAGCGCGGCAAAACAAAGGCCTCGAGACGTGTCCCGACCCAACGTGGTCGGGCGCAGCTCTAGCGGAAAGACCGAGGCCGCCGGCATCAATCCGTCGTGGATCGCGCGCCCCGTTCGGCCTCGGTCGTCCCCGGCACGATGCCCTTGGCCGAGACGTGCCGCACGAACGCGTCGACCCAGGAATCGAAGCAGGCCATGGCTTCGCGTTCCTGAATCATGTCGTCGGCCTGATCGTCGGCATAGGGCCGCTCCAGACCGACCGAGGCATGCCGCCAGAGCTCGTCCGGCACCTCGATGCCGCTGTAGCGGCACTGCCAGACCAGGCCCTGGTAAGCCTTGCGCTCATCGCCCTGGTAAGGCTCCCGCGCCGGGTCGAACCAGTCCTTCTGCCGGAGGATGCGGGGGCGGCGATCGTCGTCGAGTTCGTTGCCGCCCTCGTTGCCGTAGCAGAAGAACCCGGCCGTGCGCCCCTCCAGGTGGTTCCGGGTCAGCTCCCGCCAGAGCGGCGATTTTTCCAGCGCCTGCGCCTTCAGGGTGCTCTTCTTGTCGATGAGGTCGGGGCGCGGGTTGCCGCCGCTCATGCAGACGAGGCGGTCGAACATCGCCTTGAGGTTGGTGGAGGGACCATACCACCAGACCGGCCCTATGATCGCCCAGGCATCGGCACGGGCGAGGCGCTGGTAGAGCTTCTCGTTCCACATCAGGTCGGGCTGGTGGTCGCTGTCCGGCCCATAGCAGTTGCAGGGCCAGACGCAGAGCGCCATCGAGGAGCCGACGCAGCCATTGCAGCCCTGGATCTTGGGCTTGCCGTGCTCGTTACCGATATCGACATGGTCGACCTGCCAGCGCGCCGGCAGGCGCCCGAGCATCCGGTGCATCAGAAACCGGGCCTTGCCGTCCATGCCGGGGCATCCATCGAGCCGCCTTGCCGATCCGGCGACCACCAGAACCTGGAATGGGCGTGTCTCCAGTGGCAACGTTTCGACTTCGGCTTGCAAGTTATCCAACGTTTTCCGCTCACCGGCTGAAGTGTCCATACGGTCCCGGCACCGAGCCGCGACCCCGTCCAACAAAAACAGGAGGCGCAATGGCAGGTTCCTGATCGCCTTCAACCTATGCCTGATCTTCGACGTGCCGACGCCATGTCCTGGTGTGAAGGACGACAGAGCCTCCACCATTGTTCCGGGCGATGTGTCCAATCCGACCTATCGCGGTGACACGGGCTGATGCATGATGGATTCCGACAGAAGGCCATGGGCCGCCCCCTCGATGGGCGGCCGCCCGATGCGCCTCTCCCGCATCATGGTGACCATGCCAGACGACAGTCAGCCTACCGCCCCGACCGGCTCCCGCAACGCGCTCTCCACCGGCATATCCGGGCTCGACGACGTCCTCGCCGGCGGTCTCACCCGTGACCGGCTCTACCTCGTCGAGGGCAGGCCCGGCACCGGCAAGACGACCCTGTCGCTGCAGTTCCTCCTCGAAGGCGTCGCCCGGGGCGAGAAGGGCCTCTACGTCACGCTGTCGGAAAGTGCCGACGAGCTCCGGGCAGGTGCGGCGTCCCACGGCTGGTCCCTGGATGGCATCGACGTCTACGAACTCGTCAGCGAACTCGGCCTCGACCCCGACAGCGAGCAGTCGATCCTGCACCCGTCGGATGTGGAGCTCGGCGAGACCGTGCGCGAGGTCATGGAGCGCGTCGACGCGCTGCAGCCGGCCCGGATCGTGTTCGACAGCCTGTCCGAGCTCCGGCTCCTGGCCCAGAATCCCTTGCGCTACCGACGCCAGATCCTTGCCCTGAAGCAGTTCTTCGCGTCGCGCGGCTGCACGGTGCTGCTGCTCGACGACAACACGGCGGACGTCCAGCTCCACAGCATCGCCCACGGCGTCATCGTCGTGGAGCAGATCGAGCGCGAGTTCGGGGCGGAGCGTCGGCGCATCCGCGTCGTCAAGATGCGCGGCGTCAAGGTCCGTGGCGGCTTCCACGACCTCGTGCTCCGCACCGGCGGCCTCACCGTGTTCCCGCGCCTCGTGGCGGCCGAGCACGCGGACGAGTTCGACCCGGTCACCACCTCGACCGGTTTGGTGGAGCTCGACCTGCTGCTCGGGGGCGGCCTCGTGCCGGGCACCAACACGCTGCTGATGGGGCCGTCCGGCGTCGGCAAGACCACCACCGCCATCCGCTGCCTGCTCACCGCCCTGGAGGGCGGATCGCGCGCGACCTACTTCCTGTTCGACGAGGGCAGGGCGACCCTGCTCGCCCGGTCCGCGCTCCTCGGCATGGACCTGCGTCCCCATATCGCGAGCGGCGCGCTCGACCTGATGCAGATCGACCCGGCCGAGATCTCGCCGGGCGAGTTCACCTGCCGGGTGCGCGAGGCCGTCGAGGCGCAGGGATCGTCCTTCGTGGCCATCGACAGCCTCAACGCCTACGTCCACGCCATGCCGGGCGAGCAATACCTCGTCCTGCAGATGCACGAGCTCCTGAGCTACCTCAACCAGAAGGGCGCCACGACCGTCCTCGTGCTGGGCCAGCACGGGGTCATCGGCGAGGTCCGCACCGACGTCGACCTGAGCTATCTCAGCGACGGCATCGTGCTGTTCCGGTATTTCGAGGCCCAAGGCGCGGTCCGCACCGCGATCTCTGTGGTGAAGAGCCGGGTCAACGCACACGAGCGCACCATCCGGGAATTGCGGATCTCCCCGACCGGCCTGCAGGTCGGCGAGGCCTTGAGCGACTTCCAGGGCGTGCTCACCGGGCTGCCGGCCTATGGCGGCAAGGTCGCGATGCTGGACGGCAACGCCGAGACGTCCGGACCCGCCGCGTGATGCCATCGTCGGAGATCGAGGAGCGGGTGCTGATCCTGGCGCCGCGCGGGCGCGACGCCGGGGTCGTCCAGCAGCTGCTCGCCAAATCGGGCACGCCGGCCGCCATCTGTGCGGATGCGCCGGCATTGATCGCCGGCCTGCGGGCGGGCGCGGCCGCGGCCCTCGTCACCGAGGAGGCCCTGGCCGAGGCCGATACGGCCGCCCTCGACGCCTGGGTCGAGACCCAGCCGCCCTGGTCGGACTTCCCATTCATCATGCTGGCGACCCGACAGGTCGGTCGCCGCCCCGCGCGTGCGGCCGCGATCATCGAGCGGCTCGGCAACGTCGTGCTGCTGGAACGGCCCATCAACGCCGAGACTCTGGCGAGCGCCGTCGCGTCGGCGCTTCGGGGCCGGCGCCGGCAATATCAGGCCCGCGGCCACATCCTGGAGCGGGAACAGGCGCAGGAGCGCCTCCGGCACGCCAACGAGACGCTGGAATGCCGGGTCGCCGAGCGCACCCGCGAAGTCGATGCGGCGCGCGAGACGCTCCTGTTCGCCCTCGATTCCGCCGGCATGGGCTCCTGGGACCTGGACCTCGTCCACGATACCTCCCGGCGTTCGAGACGCCACGACGCGATCTTCGGCTACGACGAGCCTCTGCCCTCCTGGGGATGGGCGGACTTCCTCCATCACGTCGTCCCGGAGGACCATTCCATCGTCGCGGCGGCCTTCACGCAGGCGGTCGAGACCGGAAACCTCGACATGGAATGCCGGATCCGGCGCCCGGACGGCGCGATCCGATGGATCGCCGCAAGAGGCCGCGCCGAATACGGTCGCGAGGGAAATCCCGTCCGCCTCGCCGGTATCGTCATGGACCGCACCGACCAGCGGGCGACCGAGGACGCCTTGCGCCAGGCCCAGAAGATGGAGGCCATCGGGCAATTGACCGGCGGGGTGGCGCACGATTTCAACAACCTGCTCACCGTCATCGTCGGCGGCCTCGACATGGTGATCCGCAAGCCGGAGAACACCGAGCGGGTGGTGCGCCTGGCCGAGGCCGCGATGAACGCGGCGCGCCGGGGCGAGCAGCTCACCCAGCAGCTTCTGGCCTTCTCGCGGCGGCAGATGCTGCGGCCCCAGACCCTCAACCCGAACCGCCTGCTCCTCGACTTCCGGCCCCTGGCCCAGCGCGCGGCCGGCGGCGCCATCGAGATGACGTTCGATCTCGACCCGGCGCTCGATCCGATCCGCATCGACCCCGCCCAGTTCGAGGCCGCGGTGCTGAACCTCGTCGTCAACGCCCGCGACGCGATGGAGGGTAGCGGCCGCGCAGCCCGCATCGACGTACGCAGCCGCAACGTCCGCCTCGACACCGCCGCCGTCGCCGACAAGGGCGTGCCCCCCGGCGACTACGTCGAGGTCTCGGTCGCCGACACCGGCAGCGGCATCCCGCCCCAGACCCTGGCCCGGGTGTTCGAACCGTTCTTCACCACGAAGGAAGTGGGCAAGGGCACCGGTCTCGGGCTCTCCCAGGTCTATGGTTTCACCCGCAGCGCCGGCGGCTACGTCGCCATCGAATCCACCGTCGGGGCCGGAACCACGTTCCGACTTCTCATCCCGCGATCCTCCGACCCGGTCGGCGAGGAAGCGGGGACGGGCTCCGGCACCGCGCTCCCGCTCAAGCGGGCGGGGGACGGCGACACCGTCCTGCTCGTCGAGGATGACGAGCAGGTCCTCGGCATGGCGGTCGAGAGCCTGGAGGAACTGCGCTACCGGGTGATCGTCGCGCGCAACGCCGCCGAGGCGCTGGAGCATCTCAGGGGGGTCGAGCGCATCGACATCCTGTTCTCGGACGTGGTGATGCCGGGCGGCATGAACGGTTCGCAGCTGGCGGTCGAGGCGCAGCGCCTGCGACCGGGCCTGAAGGTGCTCCTCACCTCCGGCTACGTCGCCAACCTCGACGAGGGACAGATCATCGGCAAGGGCGAACTCACCGTCCTGAACAAGCCGTACCGCCGCGATGAACTCGCCCGCTCCCTACGGCTGGTCCTGACGGGCGGAACCGGCTGATCCATACGCGCCACGGTCATTCCGGCGATCCGTCGGGCGGTTCGTTGAAGCGAGCGCGCGACGATCCGGCGACCGTACGGCCATCGCCAGGGTGATGAGGACCGCCCCCTAGAACTCCATGCCCAGCTTCACCCGAAGGGCATGGCGTTCGAACTGGTTCAGACCCAATCCCCGGTTGGCGAGGGCTTTGTCGGTGTCCCGGCCCCAGACCTGACCGGCATAGGCCACGGTGATCCAGGCCTTTTCGGTGAAGCGGTGATGCAGGGCGGGGCCGAGGGTCAGAGCTTCGCTCTGCAGCCCGTTCAGGAAAATTCCCTCATAGCTGCGCAGATAGCGCAGTTCCGGTCCGAGATAGGTCTTGTCCGCGACCTCCCCGACGAGGGCGTTCGACCACAGGAATGTCGAGGAGCGGTATCCCTCCCCGGAGCCGCGCTGGCGTCCGGCGGCCGGATCGAAGCTGATGTTTGTGCCATACCAGAGCTTGTTCGGCACGATCTGCCAATCGACGTGCACGACATTCTCGAAGTCGAAGATGTCGGCTCCGCGCCCCTCGATGGGCAGAACGCGGGCAAACCGCGGCCGCGATTCCAGGGCCAGGCCGAAGGGCTGCTCGGGCGTGCTTTTGACGAGCTGATACTTGAACTCCACCGAGACGCCGTCGAAATTGCCCGCGTTCCTGTCGTCGAGATCGAGGATGTTGCGGACGCGATGGTGGTCGCCGAAGAGCCCGACCTGGACGCTGAAACCGTCGACGAGATCGATCTGATAGCTGAGCTTCGTGCCGACCGCGTCGTAGGATGACGGACCCGGTCCGGCCCGCCGCTTGCCGATACGGGTGACGGTGTCGAGCACCACCTCCTGTTCGCCCTTCTTGCCCACATCGGCCCCTTCGGTGAAGCCGAACAGATGTTCGGTGTCCACCTCCTCGGCAGAGGCTGTGTCGACGAGCGAGGGCTGCGCCAGCAAACAGGCCGCCAGCAGGCAATAGATTGAAAGTCGCATGATGATGTCTTGGCAACTCAACGCTGCATGAGCCGAATGGGCTCGGCCGTTAGACCATGCCGAGCCGGTCCATGACTGCGATTGTTCTGCCACAGGACGCGCGAAAAGCGGCATCCGGCCTCGGCGAATGCTTTTTCGAGGGAATAAGTCGTGGGGATTCGTCGTGCCGGCCCGGTCCTCCCTGATCGCGCGGGCACGACCGCCCAAGCAGCATGGGGCCGAGCCCGCATCGCCGATCCGTCACCCGACGCGGCCACGCAGGCGCGTCAGGGTTCCTTGTAGGCCGATCCGTCCTCGGCTCGGGCCGGCTCATCCACATACATGCCCTGCCTCGGCATCGCGACCGCATCGAAACGATCCGCCAGCAGATGAAGCGCCTCGCGAAGGGCCGGCCCTTCCAGCGGGCGCCCATGGCCCGTGATCGCCCGCTCCGGTTCGAGAGCCGCGAGAATCGCCACCGAACGGCCCGCCGCCTCCCAATCGGTGGTGAGATACATCGGCGGACCGTGGATCTCGGGCTCCTGGACGATGACCGCGTAGGCCGATTCCTGAGCGGTCGTCACGAAGGCGTCGCCCGCGATCAGCGTGCGGTCCGCCTCCCGCCAGAGGGCGACCTGACCCACCGAATGGCCCGGCACGTGAATCCAGCGCCAGCCCGGCATGGAGGGCACCGAGCCGTCTTCCGGCAGGTCCCGGAGATGGGCGGACACGTCGACCGGCGCGAGCGGATAGAGGGGCGAGAGCCGGGCCATCAGGCCGCCGCCGACGGAGGGGTCCGGCGGCGGGTAGGAGGCGGACCCATCGAGATACGGACGTTCGAGCGGATGGGCCCAGACCGGCACGTCCCATTCGCGAGCCAAGTCTTCCACGACCCCGACATGGTCGAAATGGCCATGGGTCAACACGATGGCCGCCGGACGGGCATTCGGGCCGAAGCGTTGCTCCGCCACTTTCCGGATCGCGGATTTCGACCCCATGATCCCGGCATCGATCAGCGTCCAGCCACGGTCGCCCGCTCCCGGCGGACCATGGAAGATCACATTCACGATGGCATGGCGCTGGTAGACGAGATCCTCCGTGATGGTGTGGGTACCGTCCGCACCCAGAGGCGTTTCGATCTGCGCAGTCGCGTCGACGGGAACCTGTTGCGCCATGGGGCACCTCGTAAAAGGGTTTGCATCGCCGCCCGGTCGATAGGCCAATCGATCCCGCGGATGCCGGTTCCCCTAGAGCTGCGCCCGACCACGTTGGGTCGGGTGCAACTCTAGGCCTTTGTTTTGCCGCGCTCTTTTTCGCCGAACCGGCATCCACTTCGGCGGTGAGCGCTCTAGGGCACCGGCAGCGCCTCCCACTCGACCACGGCATAGTCGACCGGGGCAGAAGTGCTTGGCGCATGTAGGGGGACGGCGGATAATGGGTTAAACATCTGAGGGGGGAGAACATTTGTCATGAACGAGAGCCCGGACCCGTCCGCCAACGCCACGGATCCCATCGGTCGGTTGTCCGAAGTCTCGCGGCTCGCCAGTCTTCTGGCCGACCGCGTCCTCAGCGCACAGATCGCCAGTCAACCCATTCCCAAAGCGCATATTCACGCCCTGCTCGATGCCGCCATCATCCTCGAAAAATACGAACGGGACTTGCCGCCGCTGCTGGAGCAGATGATCGGCAAGCTCGAGGACGAGGATTCGGCAAAACCGGTGGCCGACCGCGAAGACGAGGAGGCCGTGCCTGAACCCGCCGAAGGCGAGGAGGCGGACGCCAAGCGCCTGGCCTGGCTGTTCCGCCCCTTCAAGGGGACCAAGGGCTGATGCCAAGCTCGGTGATGGTGGCCCGACCGGCGACCGGTCGCCTCAGCGCCGATCCCCGATACGCGGCCTGAAAGACCGTGGAGGGAGTGGGCGTCGCCGGTTCTCAGCGGCCGCCCTGACCCCCACCGGCACTGCCATTCGGAATGGCCTGCTCCGGTCGGCTCGCATTGCCGCCCGCGGCGGAATTGGTCGTCACGGTATCGGCCCCCGTCGCCCCATAGGAGATGACGCGATCGCGGCTGTTGCCGGTCGTGTTCGGCTGGTTCTGGATCACCACGCCACGTTCCCCGTTGGGAGACATCAACCCCTGTGCGAAAGCGGGCATGACCGACAATGCGAGCGCTCCCGCGCTCACGACGATGCGTAGGCTATTCATCGAACGTCCTTGTTTTCCGAGAGTGACGCATCAATCCGGTTCGACGGCGAATGTTCCTGCGGTGAGGATCCGTCCGAACAGAATAACCGTAAGTCACTCTCCCCGGATGCGTGCCATCGTCCCAAGGTGAAATACGTAGAGCGCATCATCGAAGTCTATGCGGGATGAAATGTCGCAGGCATTCGAATGGCGCGAAGCGATGTGCTCCCAGACAGGTCGAATTCCCAATATTTATTTATACTATGAGAAAAACTGAGGTTAAATATCCATCGGTACTGCAAAGCATGCTGCAGCGCCGCAAACAATTGTTTCCGTGATGAGCAATGGACGATGTTTCAGTTGCCTCTATAAAAACCCTGCGATCACGCATGAAGCGGAGGCAAACGCCATGGCTAAGCTGAACGGTACTCTTGGAAGTGATGTTCTGAATGGTACGGATGATGAAGATATCATCCTTGGTCTCTCAGGCGACGATGTCCTCAATGGTAATGGCGGGTTCGATCGCATCGACGGCCAGGACGGCAACGACCGGATCACGGGCGGTGACGGTATCGACTACATAGCCGGCGGCCTCGGCAACGATGTGATCAGAGGAAATGCCGGTAGCGACCAGATCATCGGAGAAGACGGCAACGATATCCTGTATGGCATCTTCGGCGACGATTACATCGCCGGCAATGCGGGTGACGACTACATAAGCGGCGGCTCCGGCAATGATTTCCTTGTCGGAGAGCTGGGGCGAGACACCGTTCTCGGAGGCAGCGGCAACGATTTCGTCACCGGCGGCGCTGACGTCGACCGTCTCGACGGGGGCGAGGGCGATGATCTGGTCGATGGTGACGCCGGCAACGACATTCTGTTGGGTCGCGACGGCTCCGACGTCCTGTTCGGCGATGCCGGCAACGACAAGCTGTTCGGCGGTACCGGCAGGGACGAGCTCCTCGGCGGCGCCGGCCTCGATCAGCTCGAAGGCGGTGCGGGCCGTGACGTGCTCGCGGGCGGTCAGGTCAGGGATATCCTGACGGGTGGCGGCGGCGACGACACCTTCGTCTTCGATACGGGACTGGGCTCGACGAATGTCGATCGGATCACCGATTTCACCCACGATCTCGATACGATCAGCCTGTCGCAGGAGATCTTCGAGGCGCTGGCCCCCGGCGAACTCACCGAGTCCGCATTCAAGGACATCGGTACGGCGGGTTCGACCGTCGATGGGGACGACAGGGTGCTCTACGACAGCAACACCGGCGCCCTTTACTACGATTCCGATGGCAGCGGCAGCCAGGCCCAACAGCAATTCGCCACGCTGGAGAACCTCGCCACGCTCACCCATACGGATGTGCATGTCGTGTGATCGGCATACGAGCGTCCGTCCACGGCCGGCCGCTTTCGTGATGTGAGACGTGTGACGTGAGACTCGTGACATGACGCTTGGCCTCGGTGAGCTCGCCTCATCGAGGCCTGTCCGCGCGAGCCGGGAGGATTTTCGAGAGGCGCGTGCCCGAATCCCGACCTTCGCATCCGGCGCGGCGACGCAAAAGCATCGGACTGGAGGAAGCTATGTCTTCTTTCATACAGCAACTTGGGCTAGAGCCTGCCGTTGACTGGTATGCCTCGTTTTTACCTCAACATTCGCGACGGCGACGATCTCATCGAAGATCAGGAGGGGAGCGTTCTCGTCGATGTCGATGCGGCTCGCCTGGAAGCGCTGGCATCAGCACGGGACATCCTCGCCGAACTCGTCCGGGCCGGGCGGCTCGTGGACGGGCAGTGCTTCGAGATCATGGACGATTCGGGTGAACTGCGCGCCGTCGTGCCGTTCAAGGAGGCCCTGAAGCTGGATTAGCGGCCCTCCCCCGGTGTCCGGTCATCGAGATTGCTTCGGTCGCCCTCCGGGATCGGGGACATCTCCCTCCCGGCGACGGAAATGCGGTCACTCGGTCGGCAGGAAATGCTCGATGAAGCGCAGACCATCCCAGAGCTCGAGGGCGTGCCCGTCCACGAGCCTTTGCGTGTGCTGGATGGCGTCGTCGTCGCTATCGACGGAGATCCGTCTCACGTCGAGGATCGTTCCCTCCTTGGACAGGACGAGCACCCGGTAGGCCGGTCGTGGCTGTGTTCCCACGATCGTGGCTGGAGGCTGGGGCGGATCGGACATCAGGGGCCATCACAGCACAGGGGACCTGATGCCTTTCGAAAGCACACGAGGCCTGTCCGGCAATAACCTAAGTTTTTTTCCGACCTTTCGTCCGGTCTCGTACCATTGGGCGGAACGGGGCTGCGCGAGGGGGACCGCGTCGAGACACGATGAGGTCGTGGTCCGACGACGCAGGGCGTCTCGCACGCGAACCCGTCCCGACAGTGGATTATGTTAACCATCCATCGGCAAGAAAAGGCAGCGCGGATCGGAAGTGCTCTTTCCCGTTCGGCCCATCAGAGACGGAAGCGAAACCGATGCGGATGCGTGTTGCGGTGGGTGTGCTCGCGGCGTTGAGCGTTGGGACGGCCGCCCACGCGCAGGGCCTCGCCCGAGGGGCGCAGGATGGCGCGGAGCGCGGTGGAAACATTGCCGGGCCGCTGGGCGCGGCCGTCGGCAGTGTGATCGGAGGGGCTGTCGGCACGGCGAACGACATTCTCGGGATCGACCGCCGGGAGCGGTTCCGCATCTATACGCGCGGCGAAAGGCGCCCGTCCTTCGCGTATCGCGGCAAGGTCCATGTCGGCACCGTGCTGCCCGAGAACGGCGTCGTCTATTACGACGTGCCCCCGGAATTCGCCCTCAAAGGGTACAATTACACGATCGTCAACGATCTCCCCGTCCTGGTCGAGCCGGGCACCCGCCGCATCGTCGAAGTGATCGACTGAGCGCCGATCCTCCCCTGCCGGGGCCGATGTGACGGCCGTCATGCCAGGAGCTGCGTCCGTAATGCGACGCAGCCGACATCGCGTTCGGTATCCCGTATGGTGGGTCCATGCCCGATGATTCAATCCCTCACTCTGCAATGCCCGAGCAAGAGCTGAAGGCCTCGCAAGCAAGCAATGCATCGATTGTAGGTGACGACCGGTATCGTCTACTGGTTGAGAGCATCGTCGACTATGCCATCTACATGCTCGACATCGAGGGGCGGGTCTCGAGCTGGAATCGCGGCGCCCAGCGCTTCAAGGGCTATACCGACGCGGAGATCATCGGCGAGCATTTCTCGCGGTTCTACACCGATGACGACCGGGCCACCGATCTTCCCGGCCGTGCGCTGAAGATCGCCGCGACCGAGGGGCGATTCGAGCAGGAGGGATGGCGCGTCCGCAAGGACGGAAGCCTGATGTGGGCCCATGTGCTCATCGACCCGATCCGCGATGAGGACGGCACCCTCCTCGGCTATGCCAAGGTCACCCGCGACCTCACCGAGCGGCACGCCGCCCAGGCCGCGCTCAGGCAGAGCGAGCAGCATTTCCGCCTGCTCGTCCAGGGTGTGCACGATTACGCCATCTACATGCTCGATCCGCAGGGTAAGGTGACGAGCTGGAACCGTGGCGCGCAGCGGTTCAAGGGCTATGCGGATGACGAGATCATCGGCGAGCATTTCTCGCGGTTCTATACCGACGAGGATCGCGCCTCGGACCTGCCCGGCCACGCCCTGCGGACGGCCGCGAAGGAAGGCCGTTTCGAAGCGGAAGGCTGGCGCGTCCGGAAGGACGGCACGCGCTTCTGGGCGCATGTCGTCATCGATCCGATCCGGGGCGAGCACGACCAGTTGATCGGTTTCGCCAAGATCACCCGGGACGTCACCGAGCGGCGAAACGCCGAACAGACCCTCGAAGAGACCCGCGCGCGCTTCGTCCAGTCACAGAAGATGGAGGCGATCGGCCAGCTCACCGGCGGTGTCGCCCATGATTTCAACAACCTGCTGGCGGTCGTCCTGGGCAATCTGCACCTCGCCCGCAAGCGTCTGCCGCCGGATGGCAAGCTCCTGCGACTGGTGGACAATTCCATTCAGGCGGCCGAGCGCGGGGCAACGCTGACCCGGCGCATGCTCGCCTTCGCCCGCCAGCAGACCCTGGAGACCGGCCCCGTCGACGTGCCGGCTCTCGTGCGCGGCATGGCCGAGCTTCTGCAGAGCTCCATCGGCTCCGTCGTCCGGGTCGACACGCAATTTCCCCTGCAGCTGCCCCTCGCCTGCGCCGATGCCAACCAGCTGGAGCTGGCCCTGCTCAATCTGAGCGTCAACGCCCGCGATGCCATGCCGGAGGGGGGGCGGATCACCATTTCGGCCCGCGAGGCACAGATCGGCCCCCACGAGATTCCGGGACTCGCGCCCGGCCGCTATGTCTGTCTTTCGGTCGCCGATACCGGCGAAGGCATGGATGAACGGACCCTGGCACGCGCCGCCGAGCCGTTCTTCACCACCAAGGGCGTCGGCAAGGGCACCGGCCTCGGCCTCTCCATGATCCATGGGTTCGCCGAGCAATCCGGCGGACGGCTGATCCTCAAGAGCGTTCCGGGCCAGGGCACCGTCGCGGAGCTGTGGCTGCCCGTGGCCCAGGCCGGCGGCCCGGACAAGAGAGCGCCCGAACACGGGCTTCCCCTGCCGAAGACGAGGCCGTTGCGGGTGCTGGTCGTCGACGACGACCCGCTCGTCCTCATGAACACCGCGGCCATGCTGGAAGATCTCGGTCATGGGGTACAGGAGGCAGTGTCGGGCCCGCAGGCCCTGCACGTCCTCGGCAGCGCCGAACCGTTCGATCTCGTGGTGACCGACCAGTTGATGCCCGGCATGAACGGCCTGCAGCTCATTGCGGCGATCGAGGCGGCGTATCCGGGATTGCCGGTCATCCTCGCCAGCGGCTACGCCGAACCGACGGAGCACGCGCAGACCGATCTCGTGCGCTTGACCAAGCCGTTCGACCAGACGGATCTCGCGCGCGCCATCCTGACGCGATTGCAGGCCGATCCTCAGGTCCCGGCGTTCCAGCCGGTCATTGCCGGGACGGGCGACGAGTCCGGCTCACCCGCCCATTGAGCGGGGACCCTATCGTCGCCCCCTCGGCCACCGATCAGCAGCGGTTTCCGCCGGAGGTCTGGCCGTATTGCTGGACCGGGAAGTTCTGCTGATTGGCATTGCCTTCGGCGGCGGAGCTCATCGGGCAGGTGGCCGGGTTGCGCGAAAAGAGATCGTCGCGAGACTGGATCGAACCTGTCGTCTCGACATCGTAGGGCGAGACCGTCGTGTAACGCGAAGGACTATCGTAGGCCATTGCCGACGAGATCGGGGCAACACCAATAACAAGGACGGTGGCGATGGCGGCAATACGGGACTTCATGAGGATTGCTTGGCTCCTATAAGCTGCAGACCTGAAAGAGTGTCTGCTTGTTGCTGTTGGAAACCAATATGGGGCGTCATCGCGATCTATGACGTGCCGACCCGCACGCGCGATCGCGGATTATAAGATGCGCCGCCGGATCTCGCATTCCCGCGCGTCTCCCGGACCGAGGCGCGACGAGAGCGCTCTCCGCCGAAGTGGATGCCGGTTCGGCGAAAAAGAGCGCGGCAAACAAAGGCCTGGAGATGTGCCCCGACCCAATGGGGTCGGGCGCAGCTCTAGGCGACGAGCCGCGCCTCGATCAGGTCGATCTCCCGAACGAGCCGCCGCAGAAGAACGTCGTCGATGGCTTGCGAACGGCGCAGGCGGTAGAGCGCCTGGCGCTCGGCATCGATGCCCGCGAGGCGCAGGCGCTTCTCGGTGAGCGCCAATTGCTTCACACGGCTGACATCCTTGCGGGGCGTCTCCGTCGGCGATTCCAGACCTTCGTAGCGATCCATGGCGCGGGCGCCGGCTTCCACCGCGATGGAGGCATCCTCCTGCTCCTCCACGAGGCGATGCTGCAGGGCCTCGATCGCCTTCACGGCGTCGTCGCGGGCCGCTGCCCGGGCCGCATCCTCCTCGGAATCGTGGCTGGGCTCGGGCGGGAGGCGAAGCCCGCGCAGGAGAGGCGGCAGGATCGTGCTCGCGACGAGCAGGGAGGTGAGGATCACCCCCATCGCCAGTAGGATGGAGAGGTCGCGCGCGGGGAACGGCGTGCCGTCCGCCAGGGTGAGCGGCAGGGTCAGGATACCCGCGAGGGTGATCGCGCCCTTCACGCCCGCCAGGGTGGTCGCGGCCACGAGGCGCAGGGTCGGCGCCTCTCGCCGGTCGCCGTTCCGGCGCGCCTTCATCAGCACGAACTGGAGCGAGACCCAGACCCAGACGAAGCGGATGGCCATCAGGCCGGCGGTGATGGCCAGAATCCAGGCGACGAGCCAGCCCGCGCCCTCCACGTCGGACTGTTTGGCGGCCTCCCTCAGGACCGCCGGCAGCTGCTCGCCGAGGAGGACGAAGATCGAGCCGTTGGCCGCAAGAGCGACCGTGTCCCAGACGGCGGTGCGCCGGACGCGCGTGGCCCCCAGGCTGCGCCCCTGGATTTCCACATAAGTCATGGCGATGCCGGCCGCGACGGCGGCGAGGATGCCGGAAGCGTGGACATGCTCGGCGGCCAGATAGGCGCCGAAGGGCGTGAGCAGGCTGAAGAGGATCTGCAGGCCGGGGTCCTCCCCCGTGCGCCGGCGCAGGAGATCCTGCGCGCCCATGAGGAGGAAGGTGGTCGCGGCACCGATGCCGATTCCGCCCAGCGCGAGCCAGACGAAGGTCGTCGCGGCCTGGGGCAGCGAGAAGGTGCCCGTGAGGGCGGCGGCGATGGCGAAGCGCAGGCAGACGAGACCGGTGGCGTCGTTGAGAAGGGCCTCACCTTCGAGGATGTGCATGAGACGCCGCGGCACCGGGGCCTGCGCCGCCACGGACGAGACCGCGATGGGATCGGTCGGTGACAGGACGGCCGCGAGGGCGAAGGCCACGGCGAGGGGGATGCCCGGGATCATGACGTGGATCAGCATTCCGATGCCGAGCACGGTCAGGACCACGAGGCCGAGCGCGAGGGCCAGAACGGTCTTGCCGTCCCGGAACAGGTCGCGCTTGGGAATGCGCCAGCCGTCCAGGAACAGGAGCGGCGGCAGGAAGACCAGGAAGAAGATTTCGGGGTCGAGCGACGTGCTCGGCAGCGGACCCAGGGCCAGGGCCACGCCGATGGCGATCTGGATCAGCGGCAACGGCAGCGGAAGCAGGCGGCCGAGGGCGCCGCTGACGAGGACGGACAGCAGCAGGGCCAGGACGACGGTAACGCTTTCCATGCGCCTCTTTCATGGTGGAGCCGATGGCGGTGTCGATGCCCCGGCGGTGTGGCGTCATAGGGGCGCGATGGCGCGTCGTGGCCATCGTCACCTGCGGGGCATCGTAGGGCGAAGCGGCGCCAACCTCCTCGGATTACCCGCATCGGCGATCGCATGACAGTGATCGATGTGACGGCCTTCGTCCTGACGCATGAGCGGCGCGGGGTGCTTCCGGCTTAGACAGTTGGCCTTGGCCCCGACGGTGAGGTCGAGATCGACGGCGTGTATCTTAGCGGCTCGGTTCGTCTTGAGAACCGCAAGGAGGATCGCGAGGATCACCCCCTTAGAGCCAAGGATTTCGGCGAGTCACCGCGTTTACGAAGATGGCGACCGCGGCGCACAGGTCCGAGAAGGCCAGCTTGTGCGAAGCCAAGATGGCCCCGCTGGTGACGCTGGACTGCTTGCCGCAGCCCGCGCACTTAAAGCGACGACGGGTCGAGATGTCGTAGTGGTCGAGGCAGCCGCAGCCGGGGCACACAGGCTCGCCATCCGTCTCAGGCCAGCGAAGGCGCTTGAAGGTCTGGTAGGCCGCGTCCTCACCGCCCTTGTAGATCGCCTTGAGCGAAAGAGTGCGGGCGGCTGCGGAAAGGAGGAAGTGGGAGGCCATTGCCATCGTCTCGAATGCTTATGCATCGCATATGATGGTATAACTGTATCATAGTCAAGGGCAAAAGCATCGCGTATGATGGCATCCGCAATCAGATAGGATGCAGACGCATGACCGAAGGCCTAGAGGAACACTGGGATACGCGCGTGAAGGGTCTGCTCAAGGCGGAGTTGAAACGGAAGGGCGTCACCTACGCGCAGCTTGTCGAGAAGCTGGCCGCCATCGGCGTGAAAGAGACAGAGCCGAACGTGCGAAATAAGCTTGCTAGGGGGAAGTTCACGGCGGTGTTTTTTGTGCAATGTCTGGTCGCAATCGGCGCCACGGAAGTGCGCCTTTGACGGGGCGGACGGATGGCGGCGGACGTTTATGAGCTTTTTCGGCTCACTCTAATTAAGCGTCGGCACGGCGATCTTTTCGAGTCCTTCGACCAAAGCCGTCAGGAATATATCGAGTCCGTTTTGAGCAGACGGATAGAATTTGAACATCACACAACGCCGTTCTCATATGTTCCACTATCAACCGATTTGCCTACACGAACAATAGTTGGCAAGCTCGGGCGAGCGATACAAGTCCCAGAGAACGCGGCTCCAGAGGAAGAATTTGAGGAGCAGGTCAGGGAGTCTTGGAAGGCTTCCGTTATAGCTATTGATCCAAGCTCTACCGAGGATGGCCAGAAAATATCCATGCTGCGCGACAGAAAGGTCGGAAAGCCCTTCTCTGTTCTTAGATCGCTCGTGAAGCATATCAATCTAAATCTTGAGGCTCCTTATACGCTTGAGGTCCAGCCAATTTTTAGCTCTGAAACATTTTGGGATTTTGCCGCGAAAAACAAAGGCAACATCACTTCTCTGACTTTTGATTTTGTTGTCCCGAACGGACTCTGGAATACAGACTCACATATCAAAGATGATCTCCGCTCTGCCGGGGAGACAATGAATGCAGAAGAGATTGTCACCACTATAAAAAGCGAGCAAGGGATACGAACTGATAGTAAGCCAGTTGCCGAAGCCATATCATACATTGAAAATGGTAGTGGTTCTGCCGTGGCAAGAACTCGCGATGGGGCAACATTTAACTCGACAACAAAATCTAAAAGGGCTATTGTGCAGTATGAGTTCAAGGGCTCCCCGCGCTCTGCATTAGCTAGAGCGTTAAGGAGCTTGGCAAAGATTTTGGATCATGAATAAGACCTTTGCCATATGTGCGTTCTTTTGCTTGGTGACAGCAGTGGTCATTTTGACCTTCACCATGCCATCCGTGCTGAGCGATGAAAACTTGTTCCTGAAGAACTTCGTGAACCATGAATACCTCGGCTTCATGGGCGTGCTCGTGACCATCACGCTAGCCTCGGCTGCCAACATCCATATCGAACTGAACCGTTATGATGAGGCCTTGGGCAAGAGCGCCTTTGAACGCTCTCGTGCCGATCTACGCCATTCGGCCATGGCGCTGATTGTGGCCCTGTGCGTGGCGCTCGCCACCGTCTTCACCAAAGGACTGATTCCCGACGTAGCGGTTTGGCAGGCGGCGGTGAACGGGCTCGCCCTCATCACGATTGCCT
>NZ_JADIJP010000032.1:0-53343 GCF_017355285.1 Methylobacterium sp. SD274
TGGGTTGGCCTTGGTCGGCTCGGTGCGCTGCACCGTCGGCGCGGGGGGCGGAGCGTCGGCACCCTGCGGCCAGAAGGCCTGGACCAGACCCGCCAGCGCCGCCGCCGCGACGAAGAGCACCACCACCCGTAGAAGAGTCGAACCGCTGAGCATCCAACCCGCCTCACGCGCACAATGCGGCTGAGATTCTAACATGGGACACAAAGCAAAGTCTTGCCGTCATGCCCGATCTCCTCAGGCGCGTGCACAATGAAGCGGATCGACTGAGCCCGCCGGTCGCCTCAGGCTGTCGCGCCGACACCGCGTGGGAATCTTATCGTGCACCCTACGACGCATCGACGGGCGCGGTCGCTCCCGTCATGGTCCGCCGCGATGTCCACCGCCTCCCTCGCCCCCTTGCTGAACCGGTTCGTCGTCGAGCGCGTGGGCGCCCTGCGCTACCTGCCGGCGCTGTTTCGCCTCGTCTATGCCGCGAGCCCGCGCCTGCTGATGGCGAGCATCGCTCTGCGTCTCGCGCGGGCGAGCCTGCCGGTGCTGATGCTCTATCTCGGCAAGCTCATCCTCGACGCCATCGTCGCCGAACATGCCCGTCCCCATCCCGCCGGAACCGGCCTCGCCGGCTGGATGGCGGACCCGGCCCTCGCCCGATTGGCCGGTCTCGTGGCGGTGGAGCTCGGCCTCGCCATCCTGTCCGATCTGCTCGGGCGGCTGAGCACCCTCACCGATGGGCTGGTCGCGGACCGCTACGCCAATGCCGCCACCCTGCGGCTGATGCGCCACGCCGCCGCCCTCGACCTCGAGCAATTCGAGGACAGCGCCCAGCAGGATCGGCTCGAACGCGCCCGCCGGCAGGTGACCGGGCGCTCCAACCTGCTGTTCCAGCTCTTCGGGCAGGGGCAGGACCTCATCACGCTCGTCGCCTTCGGGATCGGTCTGGCCGCCTACGCGCCCTGGCTGATCCTGCTACTCGCCGGCTCCCTCGTGCCGGCCTTCCTGAACGAGCTCTACTTCAACCGGCAGGGCTATCGCCTCGCCTGGACCCGCACCCCCGAGCGGCGGCAGATCGACTATCTGCGCTATCTCGGGGCCAGCGTGGAATCGGCCAAGGAGGTCAAGCTCTTCGGCCTCAACGCCTATATCGCCGAACGCTACCGGATCGTGGCCGCCAAGCTCCTCGACGACAACCGCTCCCTCGCCATCCGCCGGGCCGGCTGGGGCGGCCTCTTCGCGGCCTTGGGCACGCTCGCCTATTACGCGGCCTATGCCACCATCGTCTGGCGCACGGTGGCAGGCGCTTTCTCCATCGGCGACCTCGCCTTCCTCGCCGGTTCGTTCCAGCGCCTGCGCGGCCTGATCGAGGGCCTGCTGCTCGGCTTCTCGCAGATCTCCTCGCAGGCGCAGTATCTCGAAGACCTGTTCTCGTTCTTCGAGGTGGTGCCGCTGATCCGCTCGCCGGAGCGGCCCGTGCCGTTCCCGCAGCCGATCACCGAGGGCATCGTCTTCGAGGAGGTCGGGTTCCGCTATCCCGGCACCGAGACCTGGGCGGTCCGGTCCTTGAGCTTCCGCCTCGCCGCCGGGGAAGTGCTGGCCCTGGTGGGCGAGAACGGGGCCGGCAAGACCACGATCGTCAAGCTCCTGACCCGGCTCTACGATCCCACCGAGGGCCGCGTGCTGCTCGATGGCCGGCCGCTCGCCGATTACGACCTCGACGACCTGCGCGCCCGAATCGGCGTGATCTTCCAGGATTTCGTGCGCTTCGATTTCACCGCCGCGGAGAACGTCGCCGTCGGGCGCATCGAGGAGCGTGAGGACGCCGCCCGCATCGCCCGTGCCGCCGGGCGCAGCCTCGCCGACGGCGTGATCGAACGCCTGCCGCTGGGCTACGACCAGCCGCTCGGCAAGCGCTTCGCCGACGGTGTCGACCTCTCCGGCGGCCAATGGCAGAAGATCGCGCTCAGCCGGGCCTATATGCGCGAGGCCGAGATCCTGATCCTCGACGAGCCCACGGCCGCCCTCGACGCGCGCGCCGAGTTCGAGGTGTTCCAGCGCTTTCGCGATCTCAGCCGGGGCCGCAGCTGCGTGCTGATCTCGCACCGCTTTTCCACCGTGCGCATGGCCGACCGCATCCTCGTCCTCGACGGGGGCAAGGTCATCGAGGCCGGAACGCACGAGGAACTCCAGGCGAGGGGCGGGCGCTACGCCGAATTGTTCGAGCTGCAGGCCGCCGGCTATCGCTGAGGCGCCGGCGGGTATGCTTCCGCGACAACACAGGGGCGACGCGACCTCCCGCGCGGCCCGAGGGCGTTGCATCTCGTCTCCAGAACCATCATTGCACGAAACAGATTTTCGGACCGTTCGGCTTGCCCTCCCCTGGATGAGGCGAAGCCGAAGAGTCGGCAGTTCGACACCGTCCGTGATCGTCCAGACATGAGAATAGAGATATGAAGACGCGCGCTGCGGTCGCGTGGGAGGCCAAGAAGCCCCTCACCATCGAGACCATCGACATCGAAGGCCCCAAGGCCGGCGAAGTCCTCATCGAGCTGATGGCCACCGGCATCTGCCACACCGATGCCTATACGCTGTCGGGCCTCGATTCCGAGGGCAAGTTCCCGGCGATCCTCGGCCACGAGGGCGCGGGCATCGTCCGCGAGCTCGGCGCCGGGGTCACGGACCTGAAGGTCGGCGACCACGTCATCCCGCTCTACACCCCGGAATGCCGCAGCTGTAAGTCCTGCCTGTCGCAGCGCACCAACCTCTGCACCGCGATCCGCTCCACGCAGGGCCAGGGCGTGATGCCGGACGGCACCTCGCGCTTCTCCTGCGTCTCCACCGGCGGCAGCCCGGGCGGCTCGAACAGCCTGTTCCACTACATGGGCTGCTCGACCTTCTCGAACTTCACGGTCCTGCCGGCCATCGCGCTCGCCAAGATCCGCGAAGACGCTCCCTTCGACAAGATCTGCTACATCGGCTGCGGCGTCACCACCGGCATCGGTGCGGTGATCTACACCGCCAAGGTCTGGCCCGGCGCGAACGTCGTGGTGTTCGGCCTCGGCGGCATCGGCCTCAACGTTCTCCAGGCCGCCCGGATGGTCGGTGCCGACAAGATCATCGGCGTCGACATCAACCCGGACAAGCAGGAGATGGCCCGCAAGTTCGGCATGACCCACTTCATCAACCCGAAGGAGGTCGGCAACGATCACGTCGTCTCGGCGATCCTCGACGTCACCGGCGGCGGCGCGGACTTCTCGTTCGACTGCACCGGCAACGTCCACGTCATGCGTCAGGCCCTCGAATGCTGCCATCGCGGCTGGGGCGAATCGATCGTCATCGGCGTGGCCGAGGCCGGCAAGGAGATCTCCACCCGTCCGTTCCAGCTCGTCACCGGCCGCGTCTGGAAGGGCTCGGCCTTCGGCGGCGCCCGCGGCCGCACCGACGTGCCGAAGATCGTCGACTGGTACATGGAGGGCAAGATCAACATCGACGACCTGATCACGCACACCATGCCGCTCGAAGACATCAACCACGGTTTCGACCTGATGCACGAGGGCAAGTCGATCCGCTCGGTGGTGGTTTACTGAAGACGTGAGCATCCCCTCTCCCCGCTTGCGGGGAGAGGGACGCGACGACCCTGTCGTCGGCGCGTCGAGGCGGCAGCCGACGGTGAGGGGGCGTCGCCGTATGAGTCTCCTCCGACACCGCCCCCTCACCATCGCTTCGGCTTCGCCTCCGCTCGTCGCGGACACGGCAAGGTGTCCGCGATCCTCTCCCCGCGTGCGGGGAGAGGGGGCATGCGCACCTTCCGATGAGCTTCGCTAAATACGATCCACTCACCCCCATCAGGAGATCACCGCATGGAAACCATCTCGAAGGCCCGCGCCCATGGCGGCACGCAGGGCGTCTACAAGCACGATGCCAAGACCACCGGCTGCCCCATGACCTTCGCGGTGTTCGTGCCGCCGCAGGCCGAGAACGGCCCGGTGCCGGTGCTCTGGTACCTGTCCGGCCTCACCTGCACCCATGCCAACGTCATGGACAAGGGCGAGTACCGCCGCGCCGCCGCCGAGCATGGCGTGATCATCGTGGCGCCGGATACCAGCCCGCGCGGCGCGGATATTCCCGACGAGGCCGGCAACTGGCAGTTCGGCTCGGGCGCCGGCTTCTATGTCGACGCGACCGAGGCGCCCTACGCCACCAATTACCGGATGTGGAGCTACGTCACCGAGGAGCTCCCCGCCCTCATCGCCGAGAACTTCCCGGCGGACATGTCCCGCCAGGGCATCTTCGGCCACTCCATGGGCGGCCACGGCGCGCTGACCATCGCGCTCACCTATCCCGACCGTTTCAGGTCCTGCTCGGCCTTCGCGCCCATCGCCCAGCCCTCCACGGCCGGATGGTCGAAGCCCGCCTTCGAGAAGTATCTCGGGACCAACGAGGCGGCCTGGCGCGCGCATGACGCCACCGCGCTGATCGAGGACGGCAAGCGCTTTTCGGAGTTCCTCGTGGATCAGGGCACGGCCGACAGCTTCCTCGATGACGGCCTGCGGCCCTGGCTGCTCGAAGAGGCTTGCAAGACAGCCGGCATCCCGCTGACCCTCAACATGCGTGAGGGCTACGACCACTCGTACTACTTCATCTCGACCTTCATGGCCGACCACATCGCCTGGGCCGCCGCGCGTCTGAAGTAAGGCATCCACCACGCACTCCATCCCCGGCCTGTCGCGCCGGGGGTGGGTTCATCGGCCGTCGTCCGAGACGGGCCGCACTCCGCCACGCAGAGCGTCGCGTCGAGAACGGGCCCCGGCCCTCATCCGGTTCCACCCCTTCGATCCGCTGCCTCACCCCTCGATCCCGCATCGTTGCCGCCACCGACATCTCCAGCAGGCTGAGTGCGCACAAGCATTACAACCTGCGCGGCCTGTGTCGAAGCAGCAACGGCGAGTGACGAAGAGTGTTCGGTATCTTGCCACCGACCGAGCCGAAAGCTACGGCGGAAGGGCGAATACATGTTGTATTACAGTAGTTTATCATAATTCTAAAGAGCACCGCAGGCCACGTCTCGCCACTTGCGCGAGCCCGTTCTGCTGCCCGTCATCCGGAGCCAGGCCGTCCATGCCGTCGTCCCCATTCGCCCGTTCCGCCGTCCTCGCGGCCGGGGTGTCGATCACGGTGCTCGCCCTGACGGGAGCCGGTTCGGCGCAGGAACGGGCCGTGACCCTTGATACGCTGAGCGTCGAAGGGTCGGGCGCGGGGAGCGGCACGGGAGTGGGGAATGGCCGCAGCGCGCCCGAGACCGCCCGTGGCCCGGTGGATGGCTACGTCGCCACCCGCAGCGCCACTGCCACCAAGACCGACACGCCGATCATCCGCACGCCGCAATCGATCAGCGTCGTCAGCGCCGATCAGATCAAGGCACAGGGCTCGCAGACCCTGTCCGAGGCCGTGCGCTACACGCCGGGCATCTACGCCAACCAGTTCGGCCCGGACACGCGCCTCGACTGGTTCCTGATCCGCGGCTTCTCGGCCACGGAATCCGGCCTGTTCCGGGATGGGCTCCAGCTGTTCCAGACCGGCTTCGCCAATTTCCGCATCGACCCGTTCGGCGCCGAACGCATCGAGCTGCTGCGCGGCCCCGCCGCCACCCTTTTCGGCGGCAGCCCCGTGGGCGGCCTCATCAACATCGTCTCGAAGCGGCCGACCTTCACGCCCCTGCGCTATCTCGAGCTCGGCGGCGGCTCGTTCAGCCAGCGCTACGCCGCCTTCGATCTCGGGGGGCCGGTGGACGAGTCCGGCCACTGGTTCTACCGCCTGACCGGCCGTTTCCAGAACGGCGACGCCCAGGTGAATTTCGCGCCGGAGGACCGCTACTACATCGCGCCGAGCTTCACCTATAAGCCCGACGGCGCCACCACCTTCACGGTGCTGACGAGCTTCCAGCGCGACGAGACCGGCGGTGCCGGCCAGTTCCTGCCGTATTTCGGGACCGTGCGCACCAACGCTTCCGGTCTCAGGATCGACCGCAAGCTCAACGCCAGCGATCCGCTGGTGGACCGCTACACCCGTAACCAGGCCAATCTCGGCTATGAGTTCGAGCACCATGTCGACGACGTCTGGACCGTGCGCCAGAACTTCCGGTTCTCGTTCACGGAAGTCTCGGATTCCCGCTACGTCGCCAACGGCTACAACAATGCCGCCCAGACGGAGTTGGCCCGCTACGGCTTCCTGACGACGCCCCGCGCCGGCATCTTTACCGTCGACAATCAGGCCGAGGCCCGGTTCAACGATGGAACGTTCGGGCATACCGTGCTGATGGGCGTCGACTACAAGCGCTACAGCTTCTCGGACAACCAGGCTTCGACCTTCCCGGCCCCGTCCCTGAACATCCTCGCTCCGCGATACTTCCAGGCCGCCGCGGCGCCCGCCCCCTATCGCGTGCTGAACCAGCAGCTCCAGCAGGTCGGCCTCTATGCGCAGGACCAAGTCGCGCTCACCGAACGCCTGACCTTCCTCATCGGCGGTCGCCAGGACTTCGTCGACAACAACATCGACAGCAAGATCCCGTCGGGCACATCGACCCAGATCAGCGAAAGTGCCTTCACCGGCCGGCTCGGCCTCATCTACAATCTCGATAACGGGCTGGCGCCCTACGTGACCTATGGGACATCCTTCAATCCGACGCCGGGCGCCGACGCGCAAAACCGGCCGTTCAAGTCGGAGACGGGCGAACAGGTCGAGATCGGCGCCAAGTTCCAGCCCGTCGGCTGGAACACGCTCTTCACCTTCGCGGCCTTCGATCTCGTCCGCAACAACACGCTGACGCCGAACCCGGTCAGCCTCTTCACCAATCTTCAGATCGGTTCGGTGCGCTCACGCGGCTTCGAACTCTCGGCCACGGCGACACTCGCCGAAGGCCTGAACCTCACGGCCGCCTATACGCTCTACGGTCTGCGCACCATCGAGGGGACGGACCTCGATCTCGGCAAGGTCCCGGTGGGCATCCCGCAGACCCTCGCCTCGCTCTGGGCCGATTACACCATCCCGGTCGGCACCTTCAAAGGCTTCGGCTTCGGTGGCGGCGTGAACTATGTCGGCCAATCCTACGCGGACGTCGCCAACACCCTCGTCGTGCCCGAATACGTGACCTTCGACGCGGCGGTGCATTACGATTACGCCGGATGGCGCGCCGCCGTGAACATGATCAATGTCGGCGACAAGCGCTTCGTCTCGTCCTGCTCGTCCGCGACAGCCTGTTTCTACGGCACGCAGCGCAAGATCGTCGCGAGCGTCTCGTACAAGTGGTGAGCCCGCCCCTCCTGCGATGAGGGACGTTTCGATCCCGATGAGCCTGGCTCATCGGGATTTTTCGTTCGCCGGTCAGGACTTGGTCGGCGCCCAGATGCCGAGCGCCGAGGCATCGACGGCGCGCGGCAGCAGGCCCTCGGCGCGGAACGCATCCGCGATGGTCTGTTGCTCGGCGAGACCGTCCCGGGTCACCGGCTCCACCGCGTAGGTGCGGCGGGCATTGGCCTTCGCGACGATGGCGGGATCGAGCTTCCACAGTGCGCCGAGGCGGTTCGCGGATTCGTCCGGGTTGGCCTTCACCCAGGTTCCGGTGTCGCGCAACTTGGCGAAGACGATGTCGAGGATGTCTCCGTGCTTGGCCGCGTACTCGTCCGAGGCGAGGTAGTAGCGCTTGTAGAGCGACAGGCCGGTTCCGTCCTTCAGGACGCGGGCGCCCGTCTGCAGCTCCGCCGCCGAGAGGAACGGGTCCCAGGCGACCCAGGCCTCGACCCCGCCGCTGGCCAGCGCCGTGCGCCCGTCGGCCGGGGTGAGGTAGGCGGGCGTGATCGCCTTGAACGGAAGGCCTTCGGCCTTCAGGGCGGCGAGCAGGAGGTAATGCGCGCCGGCGCCCTTCGTCACCGCGACCTTGCGGCCCTTGAGGTCCGCCACCGTCTTGATGGGGGAATCGGCCCCCACCAGGATGGCCTGCGCGGCGGGGGAGGCGGCCTCCTGCGCCACATAGGTGATCCGCGCATTGGCGGCCTGGGCGAAGATCGGCACCGTGTCGGCCACATCGGCCGACAGGTCGATCTGGCCTGCATTGAGCGCTTCCATCACCGGCAGGCCGCTGGTGAATTCATGCCAGGTGAGCCCGACCTTGAGGGGCTCCAGCGCCTTCTCGAGGCTGCCGTCCTGCTTCAGCAGGGCGATCAGGGTCGAGGATTTCTGGTAGCCGATGCGCAGCGTCCTCGGCTCGGCGGCGAGCACGCGTCCAGGGGCGAGGGCGAGAAGACTCAGCGCAGCGGCGGCCCGCAGCGCGTGGCGACGATGGATCATGGAGCGGCGTCTCTCGGTATGGCGCGGAATCAGGGATGCTTGTGGATCGGGTCGACCCAGTGGACCGTCTCGGGACGTTCCACGGGTTCCACATCGGTGATGTTGACCACCACCGCCTCGTTGTCGGAGCGCACCAGGACGCAGTTCAGCGGCTGGTCCGGATCGGCGTTGATCTCCTGGTGCGGCACGTAGGGCGGCACGAAGATGAAGTCGCCGGGGCCGGCCTCGGCCACGAATTCGAGCTTGTCGCCCCAGCGCATGCGGGCGCGGCCGGACACCACGTAGATCACGCTCTCCAGCGCCCCGTGATGGTGCACGCCGGTCTTGGCGTCGGGGGCGATCGCCACCGTGCCGGCCCAGATCTTCTGCGCGCCGACGCGGGCATGGTTGATCGCCGCCTGCCGGAACATGCCCGGCGTCTGGGCGGTGTTGGAATCGAGCTTGTCGCCGGGGATCACCCGCACGCCGTCATGCTTCCAGCGTTCCGCGCCCAGGGCCGGCTCGTGGTCATGCGCGTGATCGTGGTCGGAATGGGCGTGGTCGTGGTCGTGGTCGGAAGGGTCGTGCATGGGTCCGGTCCTCGGCGGCGGTCTGTTCAACGTACCGCGATCGCGGCCGGTTCGAAGCTCCGATCGAGGATGATGTCGGCGCGCGGCGCCCGCGCGGCGGGGATCAGCCCTGAACGGACATAGAGGTCGATGTTGAGCTGCTCGTCGGCGATCACCGCGTCGTCGATGGGCACCGCCCGATATTCCGCCCGCGAGAACCAGCGCAGGGGCACGGCCTCCGGCAGGCCGATGAGCTTCGACCAGACCGCCGCGTAGGGTGCGGGATCCTTGAGCGCCCATTCGCGCGCGCTCACGAGGCGCCGACCGAAATCGGCGAGCTGCGCGCGCTTGGTCTTCAGGGCGGCGTCGCTCGCCACCGCGAAGCTCAGGCCCGGCGTGATGCCGTTGCCGTCGCGGACGACACGGGCGAGGCCGGCGAGTTCGGCCGTGGAGGTGTAGGGCTCCCAGGTCGCCCAGGCATCGACGCTGCCTCCGGCGAGCGCGATCTTGGCATCCGCCGGGGGCAGGAAGCGCAGGGTCACGGCATTGGCCGGCAGGCCCGCCTCTTCCAGCGCGGCCAGCACCACCTGATGGCCGATGGAGCCGCGATTGGTGGCGATGCTTTTGCCCTTCAGGTCGGCCACCGTCTTGAACGGTGAATCCTTGGCGACGAGGATCGCCAGGCCGTCCTGCTTGTTGCGGAAGGCGACGAAGGCCTTCACCGGAACCCCGGCGGCGGCCGCGAAGGTGAAGGGCGCGTCGCCGACGCCGCCGGCATCGATCGCCCCGGCATTGAGGGCTTCGAGGAGAGGGGCGGCAGCGGGAAACTCGCTCCATTCGAGCCGGTAGGGCAGGTCGGCGAGGACGCCGGCCGCCTCCATCAGGGCGCGGGCATTGCCGCGCTGGTCGCCGACGCGAAGCACCGTCTCGTCGGCGCGGGCGATGCCGGCGAACGCCAGCACGGCGAGGAGAGTGATAAGAGCGCGCATCAGGCTGCCTCCGCCCGCTCGCCCCGCCGGGCGAGGAGCCGCTTGAAGGTGGGGATCAGGTCACGGCCATACGCGATGGCGTCTTCCAGCGGGTCGAACCCGCGGATCAGGAAGGTCCGCACCCCGAGGTCGTGGTAATCGAGAAGGGCGTCGGCCACCTGCTCCGGCGTGCCGACGAGGGCGGTGGAATTGCCCGAGGCGCCCGTCTCCCTGGCGATGGCGGTGTAGAGCCGCTTGTCGAGGCGCGAGCCCTGGGACGCCGCCGCGAGCAGGCGGCGCGAGCCCTCGTTCTCCGGCACCGGCGCCGGCCCGAGACCCCTGGCGGCGCGGGTGGCGCGGGTGCGGGCCAGGATGTCCTCGGCCCTGGCCCAGGCTTCCTCCTCCGTCGCAGCCAGGATCGGCCGGAACGACAGGCTGAACCGGGGATCGCGGCCATGGGGGGCAGCCGCCGCTCGCACCCTGGAGATAGCCTCCCGGACCTGATCGAGGCTCTCGCCCCACAGGGCGTAGGTGTCGGCGTGACGCCCGGCGACAGTGATGGCGGCCGGGGAGGCCCCGCCGAAGAAGACCGGGATGCCGCGCGGGTCCACCGGCTTCACCTCGGAGAAGCCCCGCTCGATCCGGTAATGCGCGCCGGCGAAATCGAACGGCGCTTCGGCGGTCCAGACCTGCCGGGCGATGGTGAGGAATTCGTCGGTGCGGGCGTAGCGCTCGTCCTTGGTCAGGTGGTCGCCGTCCTGCGCCAGCTCCCTGTCGTCGCCGCCGCTGATGGCGTGAATGGCGACGCGCCCGCCGGTCAGCTGGTCGAGGGTCGCGAATTGGCGCGCGGCCACCGTCGGCGCGGTGAATCCGGTGCGATGGGCGATCATCAGGCCGATCCGGTCGGTCACCGCCGCAATCTGGGCGGAGAGCAGCAGCGCGTCGGGCTGGGTCGCGTAGAAGGCCACCAGGATGCGGTCGAACCCGCCCCATTCATGCGCCTGGGCGAGCAGCCGGAGATAGTCCCGGTCGATGGCGGGGCCCGAGGCCGCATGGGTCTCGGAGGTGTAGCGCGGGGCGGCGAAGCCGATGAATTCGACGGCATCCGGCGACGGAAAGCTCATCGCGATCTCCTTGAGTCCGTAACTGGGAAGGGGTCAGAGGCCGAGGGCGGCGCGCCCGGCGGCGATGCGGACCGCATCGGTCTGCGGCCAGTGGATGCGCCCGCACAGGACGTCGCGCAGGTGTCGTTCCAGCGGGTTCGCCCGCGACAGGCCGGGATTGCCGGCGAGTTCGACGGCGCGCTGCACCAGCTGGATCGCGTTCTCGGTGACGGTGGTCTTGAGGAAGCCGGATTCGGCGACCGAGGGGCAGGCGCCTCCGTCGACATCCGCGGCGAAGCTCCGGATCAGGCGGGCATTCACGGCGAGCAGTCGCTCGTTCTCGCCGATGGCCTCCTGGAAACGCGGCAAGGTCGCGAGGCTCTGGCCGAGGCTTCCGGGTTTGCGATTTTTCGCGAAGGCAATGAACCAGGCCTGGGCCGAGCGCGCGACGCCGTCATAGAGGGCGGAGAGCATCGCCGTGCTCCAGGCCTGCTGCTGGAGATCCGGCTTGCGCCAGCCCTCGGGCGGGCGAAGGTCCACCGCATGGTCGGCGGGTACCGCCACATCCTCGAAGATCACGTCGTGGCTGCCGCTGGCGCGCAGGCCGAGATGGTCCCAGGTCTCCTCGATCCGCACGCCATCGGAGGCCATCGGCACCAGGATGTTGCCGATGCGCGGCTCCGCCTCATCGGTGCGGACGAAGACGAGGCCATGGGTGAGGGCCGGGCTGCCGGTGGAATAGATCTTCCGGCCGCTGATCCGCCATCCGGTGGAGGTCGCCCGAGCCAGCGTCTCCGGCATGCCGCCCCTCGAGGGGGTTCCGAGTTCGGGCTCGACCCGCAGAGCGTTGATGAGCGCGCCGTCCTCCACCGCCGCGCGGCCGAGCCCATCGGCGATCGCCAGGGGCCAGCTCCCGTCCGGCGAGGCCGCGCGCGCATGGATCAGCCCATGCTGGAGAAAGTGCATGGTGAGCACCAAGGCGGTGGAGGGCTCGCCTCGCGCCAGGGTGCCGATCACCATCGCTGCCTGCCCGAGACCGGCGCCGGCGCCGCCCAGCCTGCGCGGCACGGTCAGCCCCGGCAGGCCGGCATTCCGGCAATCGGCGATGTTGTCATGCGCGAATCGACCGGCGCGGTCGTGACCGTCGGCCCGTTCGGCGAAAAGCCGGGCGAGCCCATCGGCGGTGTCGCGCAGAGGCGGGGAGAGGATCATTTGGAAAAGACAGGATTCTTCGGACGCGTCGGATCGCCGGGCTCACGGAACACGCCGCGAAAGCCCCTCACCAAGTGCCGCAATGGTCCTGCCGAAACCCCGTCCTGTCAACGGGAACGTTCTTTTTTAAGAACAAAGGATCGGAGAAGGCCCTTGCCGTTCATCCGTCCCGATAGCGAAAGTCCTTTCCCCTCGACTCAAAGCAGAGGGGGAATGCGAATCTCACCCCCAGTCGGCCTTCATCCGTCCGGCGCTCGTTCGAGCCGGGTCGTTCGACAAAACAAACGTTTCTACGGCTCGTCGCGGCGGCTCGATCTCATCGCGATCGTCGAGGTCGGGGCTGGCGGCGGAGGCGAACTTGGCGAATTCCCAGCCGTCGATCCAATCCAGTCGGTCGGTGGAATCCTCGCCGCATGGGGCGTGATCGATGGTCCGGCCCTGCCCGTAGGCTTCGAAACCCATCCAGTAGAAATCCGGCGTCTCGGCGGTCGTCACGGCATTCTCCCTCTCCGGGACGGTCATGCCATGGGACGGGCCGCGCCACATCCTCCGGATGGGGTAGCGCGGTGATTGGTATCGGTCGGGCGTCTTGAGATTCAGACGACGACGCCCTCGCGGGTCAACAGGGCGCGCTTGCGCACCACGCCCCAGCGGTAGCCGGACAGCGACCCGTCCGAACGGACCACCCGATGACAGGGAATCGCCACGGCGATGGAATTCGCACCGCAGGCCAGAGCCACCGCACGGCTCGCCGCCGGAGCGCCGATGGCGCGGGCGATGTCCGCATAGGTCGCGGTGGTGCCGATGGGGATCTTGCGCAAGGCGTCCCAGACCCGCTGCTGGAAAGCGGTGCCGCCGATATCGAGCGGCAGGCCGAGACCGCGCGCGGGCGTGGCGACGAACCCCACCACCTGGGCCATCCAGGCCTCGAAAGCCGCGTCGCCCCCCAGCAGGTCGGCCTTCGGAAACCGGTCCTGGAGGTCGCGGGACAGTTGGTCGGGATCGTCTCCGAGCAGGATGGCGCAGATTCCCTTGACTGTCGCCGCCACCAGGATGGCGCCGAGGGCGCATTGGCCGATCCCGAACCGGATCGCGACGCCTTCGCCGCCCCGGCGGTAGGTCTCGGGCGCCATGCCGAGGCGGTCCGTCGCCTCCGCGTAGAAGCGGCTCGGCGAGGCGTATCCGGCCTCATAGATCGCCTGCGTGACCGTTTCTGCCCGGCTCAAGCCCGAGGCGAGAGTTTCCGCGCGTCGCGCCGCCGCGTAGGATTTCGGCGTCACGCCGGTGACCGTCTTGAACACCCTGTGAAAATGGAATGCGCTGAGACCGGCCGCCTCCGCCAATGACGCGAGGTCGGGCAGGGTTTCGGCTTCGTCGATGAGGCGGCAGGCGCGGGCGACCGCCTCCGCCCGGCGCGCGGCGAGGCTGGGCGCGTTGGGGAGGCAGCGCTTGCAGGCGCGAAAGCCGGCTTCTTCCGCCTCGGCGCAGGAGGCGTGAAAGCTCACATTCTCGGGTCGCGGGGCGCGCGCCGCGCAGCTCGGCCGGCAGTAGATCCCGGTGGTGCGCACCGCATAGACGAAGCTGCCATCGGCGGCCGCGTCGCGGGAGGCGAGGGCGGCCCATCGCGCAGCGTCGCCGCCTTCGAGGCGGCATCCTGCAGGATCGGCAATGGATGGGACGTCCGGGCTAGACATCGGTTCGGGGGCGGGCACGGCGTCGATCTCCTGATCGGGCGACGACGGCGCGGGCCGCCGCTTCAGGCCATCATACTGACCCCGAGGCTCGCCGGCCGCATCCCGGTTCTTGCTCCCGCTTTCGTCTCCTTGGTTCAGGCCGTCCTCGGCGCGCCGACGGGGGCGGCTTTCGCACGCTTGCGCGTCTGGAAATGCGCGACCTTGTGGGCGACCAGCGCGAACAGCCCCGCGAGAGCCACCATGGCGGCATCGAACCAGAGGAGGCCCGGATCGTGCCGCAGCAGGGCGCTCGGCGACGGCGCGGCGGCTGCCAGGAGGTCCGCCAGCGCCACGGCGAGGAACAGGATCGCGGTGACGACGGCCATCTCCCGCCAAGCGGCGCGATGAGGCCGGAACAGCGGAACCACGCTCATCACGATCCAGGCGCCGAAAAAGGCCCGGACCTCCCAGTCGAGGCGGCCCTCGAGGCCGGGAGGGAGCACGCGGTTGGCGAGGAAATACACCGCGATCCCCGCCGGCAGGCCGATGACGGTGCCGATATTGAGGGCCTGCACCACGCGAAGGCCGAGGGACGGGGCCTCGCCGGGTTTCGGCAGCCGGGCGACGGACCACAGGATCAGCCCGCTCGCCACCATGACGCATCCCATCAGGCCGCAGAGGAAGAACAGGATGCGCAGGGCCGGCCCGGCGAAATGAGCCTCGTGCAGGCCGACCATGGTGGTGAAGGTCTTGGCCGCCGGCTTCAGCCCGCCCTGCAGGATCTCGACGATCTCGCCGGTGGTGCCGTCGAAGGCGATCTGCGGATGCTGGTGGGCGAGTCCGTGCGGCTCCTCGAAGATCGCGATCACCGTGGATCGGGCATCGCCCGGATTGACGATGGACAGGCGCTCCAGCGGCTCGTGGATCGTCGCCACGGCGCGGGCGACCATCGGCCCGATCGGGGCCAGGGTTCCGGGCTGGCCGAGGGGCGGGCGCTGGGCCGTGATCTGGGCGGTCTCGGCGTAGAAGCGCGTCGCATCGCCGTTATACGCGGCGGTGACGCCCCAGGGCATGTAGATCATCGCCAGGGTGACGATGCCCGTATAGGTGATCATCAGGTGGTAGGGCAGCGCCAGCACGCCGGTGACGTTGTGCGCGTCGAGCCAGCCGCGCTGGGCCGACTTGTCCCGGCGCAGGGTGAAGAAATCGGCGAAGATCCGGCGATGGGTGATGATGCCGCTGATGAGCGCCACCAGCATCACCATCGCGCAGATGCCAACGATCCAGCGCCCCCAGAGCGGCGGCATGTGCAGCTCGAAATGGAAACGGTAGAGGAAGTCGCCGCCCCTGGTCTTCCTGAAGGTCGCCGGCTCTCCCGTCTGCCCGTCGAGCTGGACGATGTTCGGGGGCGTGCCCGGCTTCGTCCGCCAGAACAGGTCGATGATCGGCCGGTCCGGCTGCGGCAGGCCGATGGACCAGGACCGCGCGCCCACGGCATGGGCCTGGAGATGGGCGAGCCCGATCTCCGCCGCGCGGGCGAGGTCGGGGACCGGCTCGGCCCGCGCCGCCTGCCTCAGCTCCGGCTGCATCCAGGCCGTGATGTCGGTGCGATAATAGCTCGCTGTTCCGGTGACGAAGACGGCGAACAGCACCCAGCCGACCACGAGGCCGGACCAGGTGTGCAACCAGGCCATGGATTGGCGAAGGCCGTTCTTCATGCCGCACATCCTTCTGGCATGTCGTTCTCAAGCGGTCTCGGTCGAGGCACCGACGGGCGCGCGGCCATTCTCTACCAGCGATACCGGAGCGTCGCGAGCACGGTGCGCGGCGCGCCATACCAGCACCAGGCTTGGAAGGCGCAGGACTGCACGTAGGTCTCGTCGAGCAGGTTCTGCGCGTTGACCTGCAACTGCATGCCTTTCAGGCTCGGCGACAGGTAGCTGAAGTCGTAGGACGCGACGGCATCCACGACGAGGTTCGCCGGCACCTTGAAGCTGTTGGCCGCGTCGCCCTGCGAGCCGCCGAGATAGCGGAACCCGCCGCCGAAGCCGAGGCCGGCGAACATGCCCGTGCGGACCTGATAGTTGCCGAACAGCGAGATCGTGGTGTCCGGCACCTGGATCGGACGCAGGCCGACGAGGCCCACGGTCTGGCGGGTCGTCTCGTTCAGCGTCGTGCCGGTGCCGGCGGAGTTGATGGCGTCGATGAGGGAGAAGCCGCCGACGACGGTGAGGTTCTCGGTGACGTTGGCCCGCGCTTCGAACTCGACGCCCTGAACGCTGACTTCGCCGTTCTGGATGGAGAAGCGCGGACCGTTGGCGATATCGGGAGACAGCGAGTTCTGGCGCTTGATGTCGAAGGCCGCCGCCGTCAGCAGGATGTCCGTGCCGGGAGGCTGGTACTTCACGCCGGCCTCGAACTGCCGGCTGGTGATGGGATCGGGCAGGCGGCCGAAGCTCGGGTCGCCGGTGAAGATCTGCCCGGAAAATTGCGGCTCGAACGCTTCCGAATAGCTGACATAGGGAGCGATGCCGCTGTCGAAGAGATAGAGCAGGCTCGCCCGGCCCGTGAAGGCTTCGCTCGGCGCGTCCTGATCGCTGACGAGCTGGCCCGCCATGTCCCGGGTCGGGCCGCTCTGTCTCACCCAATCGTAGCGTCCGCCGAGGGTCAGGGTCAGGCGGTCGACCTTGACCTGATCCTGGAAGTAGATCCCGGTCTGGTGGGAGGTGATGTCGGAATAACCCGAGAAGGCCGGGAAAGAGATATTGGTCAGTCCGTAGACCGGGTTGAGCACGTCGAGGCTCTGGGGGACTGTCGGGAACGGTGTGCTGAACGTCTTCGTATAAAGCGTCTGGTGGTCGAGCCCGACGAGGACAGTATGGGCGAGCGGGCCGGTCTGGAAATCGGCCACGATGTTGTTGTCGTTGGTAAAGGCGTCGATGGCCACGTTGGTGCCGCCGATGGCCCGATTGAGGAATCGGCCACCCCAGGCGAGGTTGTTCGAGGTGGCGTCGTAGAGGCTGCGGTAATCGCCGAGGGTGCGCAGGAAGCGCCCCGACGAGTGGACGCGGATTCCCTCGTCGAAACGGTGATCGAAGATGTAGGTCGCGGAAGCCTGTGTCCGGTCGGAGCGCTCGATATTCGGGTCGCCGTCATAGAAGTTGCGCGGCAGGCGGCCGAGCGGTCCGTTGGCGACGCCGAAATTCGAGGGGAACAGCGTGCCCTTGGCGGGCAGGGCGCCGTAATAGCCGGAATAAGGGTCGCGCTGGTACAGGCCGATGACCGTCAGCGAGGTGTCGGCGGACGGGCGCCACGTCACGCTGGGGTTGATGAAGCTGCGCTCGATCGAGGTGGTCTTGGCCGGGCCGTCGGCGTTCCAGCCCGCCGCGATGATGCGGTAGGCGAACTGGTCTGCCAGCACGCCGTGGCCCTCGATCGGGCCGCCGACATCCACGCCGCCGCGCACGGTGTTGTAATCCCCGCCCTGGATGAAGATTTCGCCGTGGCGAACGAAGGACGGAACCTTGCTGACGAGGTTGACGATGCCGCCCGGGCCCGATTGCCCGTAGAGGACCGAGGCCGGTCCCTTGATGATGTCGACGCGCTCCAGCCGGAACGGATCAACGGACGGGCCAGCGTCACGGCTGCTTGGCAGGCGCATGCCGTCGAGGAAGAGGGGAGCCGTGAAGCCGCGGATCAGGAACTGTTCGAGGCGGGTCGAGCCGGAGCCGCCGCGCTGCTCGGTGGTGACGCTCGGCGTGTAGCGCAGAGCCTGGTTGACGGTGAGTGCGTTCTGATCCTCGATCTGCTTTCGAGAGATGACAGAAATCGACTGGGCCGTTTCAAGAATAGGCGTATCCGTCTTGGTGCCGACGACGCTACGCGTGGCAGTATAGCCACGCACTGGACCGACCGGACCGCCGGCATCCGCTCCCGATGCGCTCGGACGTCCCGCGACACCATCGACCGACAAGGTATCGAGGGTCACCGCGTGGTCCGCGCCCTGCGCCATGACTGGTTTCGACAGTACAGCCAGCACGGCCACGCTCGACAGCATGGCAAGGATGACACGGCCGCGAACGGACGACATCGCAGCAGGGCTGCGATGATTGAGCGAGAGCTGATGCACAGCGGAACCCGATTTGCCAGGATTTGATGAATCAGAAGCGTTGTAAAGAACGACTGCTCTCTAATTCGTGTTGTGAAATCATCTGGCAAAGAAGCTATTCTGCATGCAAGTGCTATCTTCTAGAACTGTTTTAGATAAAAACTCTGATTTTATAATAGGTTACTCCTTCGCGAACGGCGTCGGCAGACGATTTTACCCTTCGCGATGGCGCTTGGCGTGAATCTCGCCTGCCCGCGCGGCGCAGTCCCGCAATGGAAGCATGGCCGTTCTGCCCTCCATTCTGGTGTGGATCGCGAGCGTGGCGAGGCGATCGACCCGCCCCGTGGTGGCCCCACCCGCACACAGACCAGCCATCGGGCCATGCGTACGAACGAGCAGGACTTTTAATCCGTGGTATATTCTATGCCTTGAATTTTGATGCATGATGGGGTGGGGATTCCACGACACACCCAAACAAGAATGGATTCAGGGATGGAACGACAGGACGCACCATCCGCCAAATGGCGGCAACTCGCCTTCGGCGTTCTCTGCATGGCGATGATCGCCAACCTGCAATATGGCTGGACGCTCTTCGTCGATCCCATCGACGCCAAGTTCCACTGGGGCCGCGCGGCGATCCAGTTCGCCTTCACGATCTTCGTCGCCACGGAGACCTGGCTGGTGCCGGTGGAAGCCTGGTTCGTCGATCGCTACGGCCCGCGCATCGTCGTCTGTTTCGGCGGCGTGATGATCGCGCTCGCCTGGCTCATCAACTCCCAGGCCTCGTCGCTGTGGATGCTGTACGGCGCGGCGGTGATCGGCGGCATCGGGGCTGGGTCGGTCTACGGCACCTGCGTCGGCAACGCCCTGAAATGGTTTCCACATCGGCGCGGCCTCGCGGCCGGCGCCACGGCGGCCGGTTTCGGCGCAGGCGCCGCGGTGACGGTGGTGCCGATCGCCAAGATGATCGCCAGCAGCGGCTACCAGGACGCCTTCCTGTATTTCGGCCTCGGCCAGGGCGCCATCGTCGTCCTGCTCTCCTTCCTGCTGCGCAAGCCGTCCGTCGCCGTGCCGATCCAGCGCAAGAGCCTGCGCCTGCCGCAGACCAGGGTCGACCGCACGCCGCGCGAGGTGGTGCGCACTCCCGTCTTCTGGGTCATGTACGCCATCTTCGTGATGGTGGCCTCGGGCGGCCTGATGGCGGCGGCGCAGATCGCGCCCATCGCCCATGACTTCAGGGTCGCCGACGTGCCCGTCAGCCTGTTCGGCCTGCAGATGGCGGCGCTGACCTTCGCGATCTCGCTGGACCGGATCTTCGACGGGTTCGGGCGTCCGTTCTTCGGTTTCGTCTCGGATACGATCGGGCGCGAGAACACGATGTTCATCGCCTTCGCGACGGCGGCGGCGGCGATCGTCCTGCTTCTGAGCTACGGCACCAACCCGCTGGTCTTCGTCTTCTCGACGGCGATCTATTTCGGTGTCTTCGGTGAGATCTACTCGCTCTTCCCGGCCACCTGCGGCGACACGTTCGGCTCCACCTTCGCCACCACCAATGCCGGCCTGCTCTACACCGCCAAGGGGACGGCCTCGTTCCTCGTGCCGGTGGCGAGCGTCATCTCGGCAACCTACGGCTGGTCGGCGGTGTTCTCGATCATCATCGGGCTCAACGTGGCGGCGGCGGCGATGGCGATGTTCGTGCTCCGGCCGATGCGGGCTCGCTACCTCGCGCAAGGCCCGGCGCTGGCTTCGGACACGATCGAAGAATCCGGTCCCGCCCGCCTCGCACGGACACCGGTCTGATCCGTCCGGATCGCGTCACCGGTCCGACATCAAAAGACCCGGCCTCCTCGGGGAGGGGCCGGGAATACCCCCGCCCCCTCGAGGATCGTCATGCACCTTCCCGCCATCCTGGCGCTCCAGACCGTTCCCTTCGCTGGCCTGATACTGGCCGGCAAAGAGGACAAGGACCTGTTCACGGTCGTCTACATCGCGGCCCTCGGGCTCATCCTGGCCCTCGACTTCCTGCTCGGCGGCACGTTCGAGATCGCCACGGCCTTCGGAGGCGGGGTCCGCTAGGGACACCCGCGCCCGGCCTCTCTCGGGAACGCCGCTCCTGGGTAGATGGGCGACGGTCCGCGTCCCATTCCCGTCGGGTCAGGCGGCGCGGATGGTCGAGAGGAAGCGAGAGACCTCCGCGCCGAGATGCTCGGACTGGCGCGACAGTTCGGAGGCGGCGGACAGGACCTGCCCGGCCGCCATCCCGGTCTCCTCCGAGGCCTGCGCCACACCGGCGATATTGCCGGTCACCTCGTTGGTGCCTGCCGATGCCTGGGCGACGTTGCGGACGATCTCCTGCGTCGCCGCGCCCTGCTGCTCCACCGCAGCGGCGATCGAGGCCGCCATGTCGTCGATCTCGCGGATCCGCCCGGTGATGCCGCCGATCGCCATCACGGCCTGAGCGGTGACGGCCTGCACCTCGCCGATCTGGCGGCCGATCTCTTCGGTCGCCTTGGCGGTCTGGGCGGCGAGGGCCTTCACCTCGCTCGCCACCACCGCGAAGCCCCGCCCCGCCACGCCGGCGCGCGCCGCCTCGATCGTGGCATTGAGCGCCAGCAGGTTGGTTTGGCTGGCGATGGTCGAGATCATGCCCACCATGTCGCCGATCCGGGCTGACGTGGTTTGCAGGGCCTGGACCAGATGCACGGTCTGGTCGGCCTCGCCCACGGCCGATTGAGCGAGCATGGCCGAGCCGGACACCTGGCGACCGATCTCCTGCACCGACGAGCCCAATTCCTCGGCGGCTGCCGCGACCGTGTTGACGTTGGTGGCAGCCTCCTCGGCGGCGGCCGCGACGGTGGAGGACTGAGCCGCCGTCTCGTGGGCGCTGGCGGTCATCTGCTGGGCAGTGGCCTGGAGTTCGGTGGCCGATGAGGACACGGTCCCGACGATACCGCCGACGGCACGCTCGAACCCGTCCGCCAGCTCGATCATCGTGCGCTTGCGCTCGGCTGCCGCAGCCTCGTCGGCCCGACGCTTGATCTCGAATTCCTCGGCGGCCTTGCGGGCGACCATGGCCTTGATGCCCTCGACGGCCTTGCCGACGGCGCCGATCTCGTCACCGCGGGCGGCTTCCTTGATCTCCGCATCGATCTCACCCCGGGCCATGCGCTGGAGAACGCCGACGAGGTTGCCGAGCGGGCGGGTGACCTGCGCGATGATCGTGTAGACGCCGTAGGCAACGGTGAGCGCGGCGAGACCGAGCGCGGCCAGCAGGGTGAGCCGCGTCCAACCGGACGTCGCCTCGGAGCGCCGGTATTCCGCCTCCGCTTCACGCACCTGCAGCGTGGCCAGTTTCGTCAGCATCGGGCTGGTGGCCTGCAAGCTTTTCAGCAAGTCCGCATGCGTCGTCTCGAATTCCGAACCGTCCCCGGCAGCGATGCGCTTGAGGATCTCGGCCATGACGACGCCGTTCCCGTCGATCCGCCCCTGCAGGTCCTTGGCGAGGGTGTCCTCTTCCGGTGTCAGGTAGGTCGCCAAATAGGCCGACCATTGCGTGGTGATGTTCGAAAGGTCGCGCTCGATCTTCTCCCTGGCCTGGGCCGGCTCGATCTGCCGGCCGCGCAACGCGCGCGAGACGTTGGTCAGGTCGTCATAGGAATCCCGGATGACGATGAATTGCCGGAGGGGGATGACACGATCATCGAAGGTGGTTTTGAGGCTTTGGCTACTCCAATGCAGTGCAAGGTTAGCAATGCCTGAGGTTGCGAGGAGAAGCAGGCCGATACAAGCCAGAAGTGCTACAAGCCTCAGCTTGATCGTCGTCTTCATCAGTAATGCTTTCAAACTATGCAGATGAGGTGTCGCGGATCCATAAATCGGTCCACGTCCCATCATTCAAGACGCTTAATCTTTATGCAAAGTGCTTATAATCTTCTAAGAACTACCGTTCAGGCGACGAACAATTAGACTTCTGCGTCAATTTGGCGTCACGGAAAAACAGCGTCGGCACAGCCTGACGCCGTCTCCTTTCGAGCATGCGACAGCGGGGATCGAAGAGGACCGTCACGATACCGATCGAGGACCTGAACGACGCCTTTCGGGCGCCGCTCAAGCCGCGGTGGTCGACGGGTTCGGCGCGACATCGGCCCCGCTCGCGGGCGCTCGGCAACGGGCGAGCCCCAGGCGGCGCACCGGTCTCGCTCAGATGGGCTGGTAGGTATGCTCGTCCGCCGGGAAACGGCCGGCGCGGACTTCTTCCGCATAGGCTTCCACCGCGCCCTCGATCTGCCCGCGCAACGAGCCGAAGCGCTTCACGAATTTCGGCACCCGGTCGCTCAAGCCGAGCATGTCTTCGAGGACGAGGATCTGGCCGTCGCAGGCGGTGGAGGCGCCGATGCCGATGGTCACCGTGGTGATGGAGGGGTTCGTGGCGATGGCGCGGGCCACCGGCTCGACGATGCCTTCGAGCACGATGGCGAAGGCTCCCGCATCGCTGATCGCCTGGGCGTCCTGCATCAGCTTGCGCTCGCCCTCCGCGCCGCGTCCCTGCACGCGGAACCCGCCCATCGTGTTCACGGATTGCGGGGTGAGGCCGATATGGCCCATCACCGGAATGCCCCGCTCCACGAGAAAAGCGACGGTCTCGGCGAAGCGCGCGCCGCCCTCCATCTTGATCGCGCCGGCGCCGGTCTCCTTCAGCACGCGAGCGGCGCTCATGAAGGCCTGCTGAGGGCTCGCCTCGTAGGAGCCGAACGGCATGTCCACGACGATGAGGGCCCTGGAGGTGCCGCGGATCACGGCCTGCGCCTGGACGATCATCATCTCCAGGGTCACCGGCAGGGTCGTCTCCATCCCGTGCATGACCATGCCGAGGGAATCGCCCACCAGGATGAAGTCGCAATGAGGATCGAGGATGCTGGCGGTATGGGCGTGGTAGGCCGTCAGCGCGATGATCTTGGCGCCTTCGGCCTTGCGCTTGGCGAGGTCCACGGCACGGATGCGGCGTGACTGAACGACTTGCGACATCGATCTCAACCCGGTTTCGCCGGCGGCGCGAAGGCCGGAGGCATGTCGGGGATGTCTATACGCTCGGCATGCTGAAATCACCCGTCGTGATGACGGTCTTCGACGCTTGTAGGGTAAAGAACTGGAGCGGCTGACCGATATCCTGCTGACGATCTGGCGATGGCGTCGCCTGTCGTCGCAACCCTTGCCGGGCGTTTCCTCCCTAGACGTCGGGCCGTCTCCGGTGCCTTTATTCTGCCACAACCGGAGCCTTGTCAACGGGCTACTTCGTTTCATAAGCCCCTGACGTTGCTGATTTCGTCGGCTTTCTTCGCCGCTCAGCCCAGTGTCGCTTGGTATACCTTAAAAACGGGTGGTCAGAGCTGTCAGCCAGTCCGGCGAGGCCGAGACGAGAGCCGTCTCGAGACGCTTGTCGAGCCCGGTCAGAATCGCTGATCCGGTGAGGACGAGAACGATTCCGAGCGCCGCTTTGAGGCCCGCGCCGGCCCGCATCATCCGCGACCGCCACGCCATCAGCACCCGGCGCGACAGCAGGCCGAGGCCGAGCAGGGGCAGGGCCGCGCCGAGGCCGAAGACCAGCATGGTGAGGGCGACCTGCGCCAGATCCTTCCCCTGCGCGGCGAGGAGGGACGCGGCGCCCAGGGTCGGCCCCACGCAGGGGCTCCACACCGCGCCGAGCAGAAGACCGACGGTGAACTGGCCCGCGAGGCCGGTGGTCGCGATCCCGCCGAAGCGTCGCTCCAGCCGGTCGCTCAGGGGGCCGCCCGCGGCGGCGAGACGGACCTGCAAGGCGGGCACGATGAGGACGATTCCGACGAGAACGAGCAGGAGCGCCGCCACCGGGCGGAGCACGTCGCCGTCGATGCCGAGGCTGAACCCAACGGTCGCCACGAACAGGCCTAGCGCCACGAAGGACAGGGCGAGCCCGCCCGCCAGGGCCGCCGGCCCCAAACGATGCTCAGAGGCCGCAGCCCCCAAAACGACGGGAAGTAGCGGCAGCACGCAGGGAGAGAGAATCGTGAGCAGGCCGGCGAGGAAGGCGAGGCCCAGGGACGTATTCATGGAAGGGACGTATTCATGGAAGGGACGTATGCATGACAGGGATGCCCGCTGGATTCCCGGCGCCGCTCTAAAGGGCCTTCTCCACCAGGGATTCGATCCATTCGCCCTGCGTCTCGCCCACGGAGCGGCCGACCTCCTCGCGTCCCTTGAAGACGATGAGCGTGCTCTGCATGCGCGCATCGAACCGGCGCATCAGTGCCTTCTGCGTGTCGAAGTCGATCTCGTAGATCGCCAGATCCTTGAAACGCGGCTGTTCGGAGAGAGCCTTCAGGAGAGGCCGCTGCGCCTTGCAGATCGGGCACCACGGGGCGGTCACCTCCACGATGATCGGCCGGCCGGCTGCTTGGGCAGCGGCGAAGGCCGCCTCGTCGAACGGTTCGGCGGCGAGGGCCTCGCCGGCGATGGCGAGAAGGGCCGTCGTGAGGAGGAGGGCGCGACGGCTGATCATCGGGAATGTCTCGACAGTGAGGTGTAGGCGGCTTGAAGCCGGCCGCGTTACCGAGGCCGGCTCCCCACGCCCGTCTTTATCTCTGCGCCTCGCCGGCGGGCTTGGCGGCCCAGGCGGCATCGACCTTCAGGATCGTGGTGTCGTGCCTGTCCTGCCAGCCCTCGACCCCGTCGGCGAACCAGTAGACGCGGGTATAGCCGTTCTGGAGCAGGCGCTTGCCGGCATTCCAGCTGCCCCAGCATTCGGGATGACAGAAGGTGACCACCGGCTTCGTCTTGTCGCCGCCGGTGAGGTCGGCGACGCGGGCGAGGAACTGCGCCTCCCGCGCCGGGGCCATCGGCGCCGCGCCCGCGCCGGGCATCCAGACGCTGCCGGGAATCGAGCGGTGGGCGGGCAGCCAGGGCCGGTCGGTGGGAAAGCCCACCGGCTTCTGGTCGGCCATGGCCACGTCGATCATCACCGGTTTCTCGGCGGCGACCAGCCTGTCGAGGGCGTCGATATCGACCACCGTCGCCCCCGTGAGGGTCTTGGGGGTGTAGGCCTTCGGCGGCCCGGTCCAGAAGCCTTCGGGCTCCGGCACGTTCACGGGTGAATCGGCGGGGCTCGCCGCCCAGGCCGGGGCGCTTGACAGGACGGCGAGGGCGATGGCTGCGACTCCGATCGATCGAATCATGCGCGGCATCCTCATCGTCAGTTGCTCGGGGTCGGCGTGTTGAAGCTGTGTTCCCAGCGGCTCTGCTGGTTGTCCGTGGCCACCACCTTGATCGGACCCTTGGCGTCGGGCGCGAGGGCGAAATTGATCACCGGGTTCGACGCGATGGAGATGTCGCCGTTCATGGAGAAGACGAGCTTGCCGTTGGAGGAGACGTCGAGCTTGTTGATGTAGCGGGCCGGCGTGTAATCGCGGGTGATCTGGTTCATCTGCATCCCGCTGAAATTTGGGTGACGGACCATCAGCGTCGCCTCCGTGGGCTTGCCCTGGCCGCCCTCGGCGAACTTCATCTTCATGTCGCCGGCCCCCTTCAGGGCCTCCTCGTCGCTCATCCCCATGGGGGCGGAACAGCCGCCCGAGGCTTTGACGAACTTCACGGCCTCGTAGAGCTTGCCGTCCTTGGTTTCGGCCACGGCATGGACGTTGGTGTAGTTGTTGATCCGCACCCGGAGCTTCACCTCGCTCGGGTCGGCGGCGGGGCCGAAGGTGATGTGGGCGGCATAGGGTGAGGGATTGTCGTCGATGATGAGGTGGACGGCGGCGATCCTGTCCTTCTCCGGCATCATCAGGGTGATCGGAACCAGGGAGGCGTCGAGGGCGCGCGGCGGCGCATCGACCTTGATGAGCGCATCGGTCGGCTCGATCGCGCGGTCGCCGAAGATGGATTTGGCGATGTCCCGCCAGCGCTCCAGCCGCTCCGCATCGGTGTCGCTCGAGCCGGCGGCGAGGGCGGAGCCGCCCATCAGCATGGCGGCGGACAGGCACAGGGCGGCGGTGAAGGACCGCTTGGTCGCGGAGATCGGTGTCGGCGCGTGGGTGGTCATGGCGTCTCTCCTCGTCGTGATGATGGGGCGCTGGCTCATTCCCACTCAAGCTCCTTGTAGGCCTGAGTGACGTTGCGGCCGTTATACGTGTCGAACAGGACCCATTTCTCGCGCTCCGACCGGCCGATACTGTCGATCGCCTTGTCGATGGGCTGATCGGCGGCGATGGCCTTGCGGGTCTCGTCGCGGAGCGCCGTGAGGTAGCGCGTCAGGTCGGCGAAGGCGGGCGCGGCATCGACCAGGGTCGGGCCATGGCCGGGCACGGCCTTTGTCGCACCCAGTCCGGTCAGTGTCTCGACCTCCTTCAGCCAGCCGAGCAGGCTGCCGTCGAGGGACGGGACCCTCGTGACGAACAGGAGATCGGCCGGGAACAGGATGCCCGTCCGGGTATCGACCATGGAGAGGTCGCAATTGGTATGGGCGGTGCCGTGGGCGGTGAAGCGCAAGCTCCGTCCGCCGAGGTCGATCTCGGCCGTGTCGGCCACCTCCATCGTCGGGTACACCACCGATCCGGCCTTGTCGGCCCCGAGGATTTCCACGAGGCGCGTCCTGTAGAAGTCGCCCCGCGAATCGAGGGCGGACCGCAGGGCGTGGTGGCCGATGAAGACCGGCTTGTCCTGCGCGAAGGCCTGCGCGCCGAAGCAATGGTCGGGGTGGACATGGGTCAGCACCACATGGCTGACTGGCTTCGACGTGCGTTTCCCGATCTCGGCGCGCAACCATTCCCCATCGGCGAGGCTGCCGCCCGACTCTGTCACGAGCACGGATTTTTCGCCTACGATGAAGCCGATATTGGCGATGGCGTCGCCGTTCTCGGATGTCGCCTCGGCATCGAGGCCGCGCCGCATGAAGATGCCCGGCCCGACTTCGTCCGTCGTGAAGGATTCCGCCGCCCGGCCGAGGCTCGGCAGGCAGCACAGGCACAGCCCGCCGAACAGAGTGGCGCGGCGCGTGGCCAAGCTCCGCAGAGGCTGCGGGTTCATGGCATATCCTGCGAGGATCGCCCGGCGAAGCGACCTTTCATGAATTATCCTCCCGTTTTTATGGCTACCATCTAGTAGGTAGATTTTTGCTGCCGTCAACGGCATAAGTGCTGACGCGCGGAGTTGCCCATCACGCCTTCGTGCCTCCTTCCCCGGTTTCGCGAAGCCCCCGACCATGATCGACCGACCATGAGAGACACCAGAGCGGACCTGCTGGCCCAGGCCGAGATCCTGGTACGGGGCCGGGGCTATTCCGGTTTCAGCTACGGCGACCTCGCCGAGGCGGTGAGCATCCGCAAGGCGAGCATCCATCACCATTTCCGCACGAAGACCGACCTCGCCCTCGCATTGGTGGAGGCCTACGACGCCCGCTACGACGCGGCGCTCGCCGCCATCGTCGCGGCCCAGCCGGACGCGATCGCGCGGATCGAGGCCTATGGCCGGCACTATCTCACCGGGGTCGAGGATGGGCTCGGCTGTCTCTGCGCCGTGCTCGCCATCGAGAGGGACACGCTGCCGGACGCGCTGCGCGCCGAGCTCGCCCGGTTCTTCGACAAGCACATCGCCTGGCTGGAGCAGGTTCTGGCCGAGGGGTGTGCCGACGGGAGCCTGCGCCCCGGTCTCGATCCGGCCGCCACGGCCCGGATGGTGGTCGCGACCCTGGAGGGCGCGCTCATGCTGGAGCGGCTGCTCGCCGGATCGGCCGGCTTCCGCCTCACCCTGGCGGCGTTGTGCGACAGTCTCAGGCCAGCACGGACAGGGTGAGGAAACGCCCTTTCATCGCAGGGCGATGATACAATATAACAGGCGCCACACAGCCGACGCGGCCGATTACGCGAACCTGAAGAGCCTTGCATGTCCGACAGCCCGACACCCGCCTCCTCGAAGATCCCCGTGACCGTGCTCACCGGCTATCTCGGAGCCGGCAAGACCACGCTCCTCAACCGCATCCTCACCGAGAACCACGGCAAGCGCTACGCCGTCATCGTCAACGAGTTCGGCGAGATCGGCATCGACAACGACCTCGTCATCGGCGCCGATGAGGAAGTGTTCGAGATGAACAACGGCTGCGTCTGCTGCACCGTGCGCGGCGACCTCATCCGCATCATGGACGGGCTGGTGAAGCGGCGCGGCAAGTTCGACGCGATCATCGTGGAGACCACCGGCCTCGCCGACCCGGCGCCCGTGGCCCAGACCTTCTTCATCGACGAGGATGTCGGCGCCGCCGCCCGCCTCGACGCGGTGGTGACGGTGGCGGATGCCAAATGGCTCGCCGACCGCCTCAAGGACGCGCCGGAGGCCAAGAACCAGATCGCCTTCGCGGATGTGATCCTGCTCAACAAGGCGGACCTTGTGGAGCCCGCCGATCTCGACCGGGTCGAGGGCCTGATCCGCTCCATCAACCCCTATGCCAAGGTCCACCGCACCAGCCGCTGCGACGTCGCGCTCGATCAGGTGCTCGACCGCAACGCCTTCGACCTCTCGCGCATCCTCGATATCGAGCCCGATTTCCTGGAAGAGGGCCACCACCATCACCATGACGACGAGATGCAGTCGGTCTCGGCCAGGATCGACGGCCCGGTGGACCCGGAGAAGTTCATGCCCTGGATCTCGACCCTGACCCAGGTCCAGGGGCCGGACATCCTGCGCTGCAAGGGCATCGTGGCCTTCCCGAACGAGCCCCAGCGCTTCGTCTTCCAGGGCGTTCACCAGATCCTCGACGGCGATCTCCAGGGGCCATGGAAAGAGGACGAGGCCCGCGTTTCCCGCGTCGTCTTCATCGGCCGCAAGCTCGACCCTGAGGCGATCCGCGAAGGATTCTACGACTGCAAGGCGGCCTGACGGGCTTTGTCCGGAATCGAACCGCTCGGAGGCAGGCGCATTGTCCGCCTGTCTTCCTTTCGTCCGGATGTCCCGATGATTCTGCGGCTCGCCTTCGCGTCCCTCCTCGTGCTGACGGCGGCGGCCCCCCTCGGGAGCGTCGCGTTCTCCACGCCGGTCGCGGCGAAATACACGATGGATCGCGAGAAACGTTTTGGCGGCTTCTGCAAGCCGCCGCTGAAATTCGCGGCCGGGGCCTGCGTCAAGCGGTGCCCCGCCGGCTATCGCGATACCGGCCGGGGCTATTGCCGCTTCAAGAACATGAACCGCTGAGATCCCGCCGTCATATCGATGAAGCGGCCTTGACCGAATCGGCGAGGTCGCGGCGGGATACGCTCACGTCTCGTCCATCGGAAACCGCCATGATCTCGCGTCTCGCCCTTCGCGCCGCCCTGTTGCTCGCCGCTTCCCTCACTCTCGGTGGAGAGGCGATGGCCGGTCCGGCGCAGGATTACGAGTTCCGGCCGCGGAGCGTCCGCAACGCCTGCCGCCCGCCGCTGAAATTCGCGGCCGGCGCCTGCGTCCGACGCTGCCCCGCCGGCTACCGCGACAACGGCCCCACCTGCGGGTTCAAGTCGATGAGGCGGTAAGCGCGGCGCACCCCCGCGTCCCGCCACGACCCACGTTCGGCGACGCATGGCTGTCGTTCAGTCGAGCGTCGTGAAAGACTTGGTTTACCATTCCGGCACAGGATCGAATCCGAGCCGGCTTGATGCTGCCGGCGGCTGTCGGCTGCTCGTTCCGGGCGCCGTAAGGCTCACGGAGAGCGACGCCCCATGATGTCCCGCGCGGAACGCACGCCCCTGACCGACTGGTGGTGGACCGTCGATCGCGGCCTGCTTGCCGGCCTCACCGCCCTGATGGTGGCCGGCCTCGTCTTCCTCATGGGCGGCGGACCGCCGGTGGCGGAGAAGATCGGCCTGCCGACCTTCCACTTCCTCAACCGCCAGGCGATGTACCTCGCCCCAACGATCCTCATCATCGTCGCGGTGTCGTTCCTGTCCCTGCGCCATATCCGCCGCGTGGCCCTGGCCACCTGGATCGTCGGCGTCACCCTCTGCATCCTCGCCGGCAAGTTCGGGCCGGAGATCAAGGGCGCGCATCGCTGGATCCAGTTCGGCCCGTTCGGCCTGCAGCCCTCCGAATTCGTGAAGCCGGCCTTCGTGGTCGTCGCAGCCTGGGCCTTCTCGGAAGGTGCGCAGCGCCGTGACATGCCCGGCGGCCTGCTGGCGATCCTGCTCCTGCCCGTCACCATCGTGCCGCTGATCCTGCAGCCGGATTTCGGCCAGACCATGCTGATCACCATCGTCTGGTGCTCGCTGTTCTTCGTTGCCGGCCTGCATTGGTTCTGGGTCGCGGGCCTCGGTGTCGCCGGCCTCGTCGGCGTCGGCTTCGCCTACCAGTTCCTGCATCACGTGCGCGAGCGCATCACCCGCTTCCTCGACAAGGATTCCGGCGACAGCTTCCAGGAATACTGGGCGAGGGAATCGTTCAATTCCGGCGGCTGGTTCGGCACCGGCCCGGGGGAGGGCGTGGCCAAGCGCCACCTGCCCGACGCCCATACCGACTTCATCTTCTCCGTCACCGGTGAGGAGTTCGGCGTCATCGTCTGCCTCGGCCTCGTCTGCCTCTTCGCCTATATCGTCATGCGGGGGCTGAAGCTGGCGCGACGCACCGACGATACCTTCTCGCGCCTGGCCATCACCGGTCTCACCACCCTGTTCGGCCTGCAGGCCTGCATCAACATGGCGGTGAACGTGCGGCTGATGCCGGCCAAGGGCATGACCCTGCCCTTCGTCTCGTATGGCGGCTCGTCGCTGATCTCGCTGGCATTGGGCATGGGCTTCCTCGTGGCGCTCACCCGCAAGCGGCCGCGCATGTCGACCCTGAGCCAGAAGCCCCCGGGCACCGCGCCCGCCACCGTCGCCGGAGTGATGCGGTGACCGTGATGACGCCGACGATCCTGCTCTGTGCCGGCGGCACGGGTGGCCATCTCTTCCCGGCCGAGAGTTTGGCCCATGCCCTGCGCGCGCGGGGCGTCCGCGTGGTGCTGGCCACCGACGCCCGCGTCGATTCCATCGCGGGTGAGTTTCCGGCCTCTGAGATCGTCACCATCGCCTCGGCGACGCCGTCCGGCCGCTCCATCGTGAAGCGGGCGGGGGCGCTCCTCACCCTCGGGCGCGGCTTCGGCGTGGCCGCGCGCGAGATCCGGCGGATCAACCCGGCCGCCATCGTGGGCTTTGGCGGCTATCCGACCGTGCCGCCGGTTCTCGCCGGGCAGATCCTGCGTGTTCCGACCATCCTGCACGAGCAGAACGCGGTGATGGGGCGCGCCAACGCCTTCCTCGCGCGGGGTGCGCGCGCCATCGCCACCGGCTTCGCGGAGGTGCGTGGCATCCCCCTGAAGGCCACTGCCCCGCGCACCCATACCGGCAACCCGCTCCGTCCCGCCGTGCTCGCCGCCGCGCGGACGCCCTACCCGCCCGTGGGCGAGGCGGATGAGCGCCATCTCCTCGTCTTCGGCGGCAGCCAGGGCGCGGCGGTGATGGGGCAGGTGGTGCCGAAAGCCATCGCCCAGCTGCCCGCCGACCTTCGCGCGCGGCTGATGCTGGTGCAGCAGGTGCGGGCCGAAGACCTCACCGAGGTCCAGAACCTCTACCTCTCCCTCGGCCTCGCCGGTCTCGAGACGGCGCCGTTCTTCAAGGACCTGCCGGCCCGCATGGCCCGCAGCCATCTGGTCGTCGGACGCTCCGGCGCGTCCACCGTGTCGGAACTCGCCGCGATGGGGCGGCCGTCGATCCTGGTGCCGTTGCCCGGCGCCCTCGACCAGGACCAGGCCGCCAATGCCGCGACGCTCAGCCGGATCGGCGCGGCGCTCGCCATCCAGCAGAGCGCCTTCACGCCGGATCGCCTCACGGCCGAGCTCCTCGACCTGTTCACCGATCCGGCAAAATTGACCGCGGCGGCCGCAGCCGCCAAAAGCGCGGGCATCCACGACGCCGCCGAGCGGCTGGCCGATGTCGTCCTCGAGACGGCGGCCCGCACCTGATTCCGAGCCGGGGCGCCCTCACGCGCTCCGCGACACGACGAGACTGAGTCACACCATGAAGCTGCCCGACAAGCTCGGCCCCATCCATTTCATCGGCATCGGCGGCATCGGCATGTCCGGCATCGCCGAGGTCATGTCGAATCTCGGCTACACGGTGCAGGGGTCGGACGCCAACGACAACGCCAATGTGCGGCGGCTGGCCGAGAAGGGCATGAAGACCTTCATCGGCCATGCCGCGCAGAACGTGGAGGAGGCCGCCCTCGTGGTGGTCTCCACGGCGATCCGGCGCGACAATCCCGAGCTCATCGCCGCCCGCGAGCGCCGCCTGCCGGTGGTGCGCCGCGCCGAGATGCTGGCGGAGCTGATGCGCTTCAAATCCTGCGTCGCCATCGCGGGCACGCATGGCAAGACCACCACGACCTCCCTTGTCGCCACCCTGCTCGATGCCGGCAACCTCGACCCCACCGTCATCAATGGCGGCATCATCAACGCCTACGGCACCAATGCCCGCATGGGCGAGGGCGAGTGGATGGTGGTGGAGGCCGACGAATCCGACGGCACCTTCCTGAAGCTTCCCGCCGACGTCGCCATCGTCACCAATATCGACCCCGAGCATCTCGACCATTTCGGATCGTTCGAGGCGGTCAAGGACGCGTTCCGGCGCTTCATCGACAACATCCCGTTCTACGGCTTCGCCGTCATGTGCATCGACCATCCGGTGGTGCAGGATCTCGTCGGGCATATCGAGGATCGCCGCATCATCACCTACGGCGAGAACCCCCAGGCCGATGTCCGCCTCATCGACGTGGACCTGCGCGGCGGCCAGAGCCGCTTCCGCGTCATGATCCGCGACCGGCGCCCCGGTTTCCGCATGGAGATGGAGGATCTGGTCCTCCCCATGCCGGGCAAGCACAACGCGCTGAACGCCACCGCGGCCCTCGCCGTCGCGCACGAGCTCGGCGTCGAGCCGGAGGCGATCCGCAAGGCGCTGGCCGGGTTCGGCGGCGTCAAGCGCCGCTTCACCAAGACCGGCGAGTGGAACGGCGCGCTGATCTTCGACGATTACGGACACCATCCGGTGGAAATCAAGGCGGTGCTGAAGGCCGCCCGTGCCTCCACCGAGGGCAACGTCGTCGCCATCGTCCAGCCGCACCGCTACACCCGGCTCGCCTCGCTGTTCGACGATTTCTGCACCTGCTTCAACGATGCCGACACGGTCATCGTCGCCCCCGTCTACGCGGCCGGCGAAGCCCCGATCGAGGGCATGGACCGCGACGGCCTCGTCTCGGGCCTGAAGTCGCGCGGCCACCGCGATGCCCTCGCCTTGGAGCGCACCGAAGACCTCGCCGGCCTCGTGGCCACCCGCGCCAAGCCCGGCGATTACGTCGTGTGTCTCGGCGCCGGCAACATCACGCAATGGGCCTACGCCCTGCCGGGCGAATTGGCGGCGTTGCAGGGGTGAGGATGGGATGCGTGCCGGCGATCCGAGACGAACTGGATTTCGCCGGCATCTGAGACGGGAGCAGACCGATGCGGAGCGCCGTCTCTGGCATCACCTTCGCGATCGACGCCTCGCAGGCTTCAAGTTCACGCGCCAGGAGAGCATCGGCCCTTACATCGCCGATCTCGCCTGTCGCGAAGCGAGGCTCATCGTCGAGGCCGATGGCGGCCAGCATGCGGATAGTCTGCCGGATCGCGTCAGGGATGCGTGGTTGTCTGCGAGGGGCTATTGCGTCCTGCGCTTTTGGAATGCTGAGATCATGAACAACATCGCTGGCGTCATGGACACGATCCGAGCCGCTTTGCCCCCCTCTCCCCGCTTGCGGGGAGAGGGTCGCGACGACCTCGTCGTCGGCGCGACGAGCCCGCAGGGCGAGGGTGAGGGGGCGATTCCCGGAGAGTCACTTCCGGTGGCGCCCCCTCACCTTCGCTCCGCTCGCCTCGTCCTCGACAAGGGGGACGAGGCCCTCTCCCCGCAAGCGGGGAGAGGGGAGGTGCTCCCATGACCGCCTTTCCCGACATCACTCCCACTATCCGCGCCGCCGCGCCCGCCCTGCGTGGTCGGCTCTTGGCGAATCCGTCGCTCGCCGACCTCACCTGGTTCCGCGTCGGCGGCCCGGCACAGGTTCTGTTCACGCCGGCCGATGAGGAGGACCTCGCGCACCTCCTGGGCGCCCTCGACCCGGAAACTCCGGTCACCGTGATCGGCCTCGGCTCGAACCTGATCGTCCGCGACGGTGGCATTCCCGGCGTCACGATCCGGCTCGGCGGCAAGGCCTTCGGGTCCGTGGAGATCGACGGCGAGACCCTGCGGGCCGGGACCGCGGTGCCGGACATGCGCCTCGCCAAGGCGGCGGCGGAGGCGTCCCTCGACGGATTGGCCTTCTTCCGGGGCATTCCCGGCTCCATCGGCGGCGCGCTGCGCATGAATGCCGGCGCGCATGGCGGGGAGACGACCGACGTGCTGGTGGAGGCGCGCGGCATCGACCGCACGGGCAAGCTGCGGTGCTTCACCCATGCGGAAATGGGCTTCACCTACCGTCACAGCGCCTCGCCCGAGGACGTGATCTTCACGAGTGCGCTGTTCCGGGGCCGTCCCGGCGACCGCCACGCCATCGAAGCGGAAATGGACCGCGTCACCGCCGCGCGCGAGGCGGCCCAGCCGATCCGCGAGCGCACCGGCGGCTCGACCTTCAAGAACCCGCCGGGCGGCAAGGCGTGGCAGCTCGTCGATGCGGCCGGCTGCCGGGGGCTCACCATGGGCGGCGCCCAGGTCTCGGAGATGCACTGCAACTTCCTGATCAACCGCGACGGCGCCACCGCCGCCGATATCGAGGGGCTCGGCGAGGAGGTCCGCCGCCGGGTGCGCGAGCATTCGGGCGTCGAGCTGCATTGGGAGATCAAGCGAATCGGTGTCCCGGCCTCGACACCCGGCTAGAGGCGGCCCGAATCGCACGACGATTCTCTGCACAACGATTCTCGGCACAACGATTCTCGGAACCACGAGACCGTCTGCCGAGCAGAACCAAGGGCGAGCGCGTCACGGCCATGGCCAACGACGCGGCATCGGAAGGAATTGGAAATGTCCAAGCACGTCGCCGTCCTGATGGGCGGATGGTCCTCCGAGCGTCAGGTCTCCCTGAACTCGGGCAGCGCCTGCGCGGAAGCCCTCGAAGGGGAGGGGTTCCGCGTCACGCAGGTCGATGTCGGACCGGACATCGCCACCGTGCTCACGGAGCTGCGGCCCGACGTAGCCCTCAACGCCCTGCACGGCCCGGCCGGCGAGGACGGCACGATCCAGGGGCTGCTGGAGATCCTGCGCATCCCCTACACCCATTCGGGCGTCCTGGCCTCGGCCCTGGCGATGCATAAGGAACGTGCCAAAACGATCATGAAGGCCGCCGGGGTGAGCGTACCGGAGGGGCTGATCGTTAACCGTCATGATGCCGCGAAGGCACACCCGTTAACTCCTCCCTACGTGATCAAACCCATCGCCGAGGGCTCCTCCATGGGCGTCATCATCGTCCGGGACGGTCGCTCCCATCCGCCCCAGATTCTCGCCTCGGACGAGTGGGTCTATGGGGAGCAAGTCCTTGCAGAGACTTACATTGCGGGCCGCGAGCTGACCTGCGCGGTGATGGGGGACAAGGCCCTCGGTGTCATCGAGATCAAGCCTGCCTCGGGGGAGTGGTACGACTTCGATGCGAAGTACGCCGAGGGGGGGTCGATCCACGTTCTCCCGGCAGAAATTAAACCAAAAATTTACCAGCGTGTCCAAGAGTTGTCGTTAACGGCGCATCAAGCACTTGGATGCCGGGGCATCAGCCGTGCGGACCTTCGATACGACGACACACCGGGTGGAACCGGTGCCCTCGTCGTCCTGGAGGTCAACACGCAGCCCGGGATGACCAAGACGAGCCTTGTGCCGGAGATCGCAGCCTACGCTGGCTTGAGTTTCGGTGAGCTCGTCCGATGGATGGTGGAGGACGCTACTCTGGGTCGTTGAACGCAGCCGGTCAGGCTGGCGTCGACGGAACCCCCGCGCCCGGTCCGGGCTCGCTCGTCGCCGGTCTGGCGGCGCGCTTGCCCCGGCTGGTACGCCCCTTCATGCGGTCGCGCCGTGCGCGGCTCGCCCAGCCGATCGAGCGGCGCATCCCGCGTCATGCGGGCACGCTGACCGTCACGGTGGCCTTCGCCGCCCTATCGATCACCGGTTTCGTCGCCAGCGGCCGCTACGACCGCTTCGTGCTCGAGAACGGCCGTCCCTCCGACGTCCTCGCCCGCCTCGCCGGTTTCGGCGTCGAGCGCGTTACCATTTCGGGCATCTCCCGGCTCTATGAGCGGGAAGTGCTGCAGGCCGCCGGCATCGACGGTCATTCTTCCGTGGTCTTCCTCGACGTCGCCGAAGCGCGCCAGCGCCTCCTCGACGTGCCGCTGATCGCCAGCGTCTCGGTGCGCAAGGTCTATCCGAACGAGATCGTCATCAACCAGGTCGAGCGCGAGCCCGCCGCCCTGTGGCAGCGCAACGGCGAGATCTCGGTCATCGCCGCCGACGGCACCGTCATCGACGAGATGCGCGACGACCGTTACGCCACTCTCCCCCTTGTGGTGGGTGAAGAGGCCAACGAGCGCCTCAAGGATTACCTCGCCCTCATCGAGGCGGCGGGCGATCTCGGCGAGCGGGTCAAGGCCGGCACCTACGTCTCCGGCCGGCGCTGGACCCTGAAGCTCGACGGCGTCGACATCCGCCTGCCCGAGACCGGGGCCGCTGAGGCTCTCGCCCGCCTCGCCAAGCTCGAGCGCGACAGCCGCATCCTCGAGAAGGACATCATCGCCGTGGACCTGCGACTGCCCGACCGGGTGGTGGTGCGGCTCACGGAGGAGGCGGCCGCCACCCGCGCCGAATCCCAGAAGAAGAAGCCGAAGGGCAAGGGGACAGAGACATGAGCCGTACGATTCGTCCGGCGCCTCTCGCGTCCCGCCAGCCCGCCCTTCCCGCCTCCTTCGCCCGGTAATCCGATGCACGCGCAACACGGCCTGACGCCGCGTATGAAACCGCTCTCCGCGCGCCGGAGCACCATCCTCTCGGTGCTCGACATCGGCACGAGCAAGGTCGTCTGCCTCATCGCCGAGCTCCAGCCGGCCGAGGCTCTCACCACCCTGCGCGGACGGACCCATTTCGCCCGCATCATCGGCATCGGACATCAGCGCTCGCACGGCCTCAAGGGCGGTGCCATCGTCGATCTCGAAGCCGCCGAAGGGGCGATCCGCCAAGCGGTCCACGCCGCCGAGCGGATGGCGAAGGTCGAGGTCCAGTCGGTCATCGTCAACATGTCCGGCGGCCGCCTCGGCTCGCAGCATTTCGAGGCGCATGTCGGTGTCCGCACTGGCACCGTCATGAGCTCGGATGTCGAGCGCGCCCTGGAGACGGCGAGCGCCCATGGCGTCAGCCACGGCCGGACCGTGCTCCATGCCCTTCCCACCGGCTACGCCATCGACGGCCAGGGCGCGGTCATCGACCCCACCGGGATGATCGGCGAGTCGCTCGGCGTCGACCTCCACGTGGTCACGGCGGAGGCGGCCGCCGCCCGCAACCTGATGCTCGCGGTGGAGCATTGCCATCTCGGCGTCGAGGCGGTGATCGCCACCCCCTACGCCGCCGGCCTCTCCGCCCTCGTCGACGACGAGGCCGAGATGGGCGTCTGCGTCGTCGACATGGGCGGCGGCACCACCAGCTTCGGCGTGTTCGAAGGCGGGCACCTCGTCCATGTGGACGCCCTGGCGGTGGGCGGCCACCACGTCACCATGGACATCGCCCGCGGCCTCTCCACCCGCGTGGTGGCGGCCGAGCGTCTCAAGACCCTCTACGGTTCGGCGATCTCCACCGCCTCCGACGAGCGCGACATGATCGCGGTCCACGGCGTCGGCGAGGACGAGGGCGACGCACCGACCCACGTGCCGCGCTCGCACCTCGTGCGGATCATCAAGCCCCGGGTGGAGGAGATCGTCGAACTCGTTCGCGATCGTCTCCGCAACGCCGGCTTCGCCGCCCAGGCCGGCCGCCGGGTGGTGCTGACGGGGGGCGCGAGCCAGCTCGTCGGACTGCCCGAGGTCGCCCGCCGGGTGATGCAGGGTCAGGTCCGGATCGGCCGGCCGCTGGGCATCCGCGGCCTTCCCGAGGCCGCCAAGGGCCCCGCCTTCTCCGCCGCGGTCGGCCTGCTGGTCTACCCGCAGGTGGCGCATGCGGAACATTTCGAGCCGCGCGGGCACAGCGCCTTCGCGGGCACCGGAACCGACGGCTACATCCCCCGCGTGTACCGCTGGTTGCGCGAGAGTTTCTAGGAACGCCGGGACCGGTTGCCCGACGCCCCAGAAGGGGATCGGCGCCGGACCCGACACAAGCACATCGGCGGTCTCACCGAGAGGCCGTCAAATGAAACGTGAAAGGCACGAGAGGCTCGACACCATGGCCATCAGTCTGCAAGCGCCGGATATCCGCGAACTCAAGCCCCGCATCACCGTCTTCGGTGTCGGCGGAGCCGGCGGCAACGCCGTCAACAACATGATCGAATCGGGCCTCCTCGGCTGCGAGTTCGTCGTCGCCAACACCGACGCCCAGGCGCTCACCTCCTCCAAGGCCGAGCGCGTGATCCAGATGGGTCTCGGCGTGACGCAGGGCCTCGGCGCCGGCTCGCATCCCGAAGTCGGTTCGGCCGCCGCCGACGAGGTCATCGACGAGATCCGTGACCAGCTCTCCGGCGCCCACATGTGCTTCATCACCGCCGGTATGGGCGGCGGCACCGGCACCGGTGCGGCTCCGGTCATCGCCCGCGCCGCCCGCGACATGGGCATCCTCACCGTCGGCGTCGTCACGAAGCCGTTCCAGTTCGAGGGCGTGCGCCGCATGCGCACCGCCGAAGCCGGCATCCAGGAGCTCCAGGCCGCCGTCGACACCCTCATCGTGATCCCGAACCAGAACCTGTTCCGGGTCGCCAACGAGAAAACCACCTTCGCCGACGCCTTCGCCATGGCCGACCAGGTGCTCTATTCGGGCGTCGCCTGCATCACCGACCTGATGGTCAAGGAAGGCCTCATCAACCTCGACTTCGCCGACGTCCGCGCGATCATGCGCGGCATGGGCAAGGCCATGATGGGCACCGGCGAGGCCTCCGGCGAGAAGCGCGCCAACCGCGCCGCCGAAGCCGCCATCGCCAACCCGCTCCTCGACGACGTGTCGATGAAGGGCGCGCGCGGCCTGCTGATCTCGATCACGGGCGGCAACGACCTCACCCTCTACGAGCTCGACGAAGCCGCGACGCGGATTCGCGAAGAGGTGGATTCGGACGCCAACATCATCCTCGGCGCCACGTTCGACGAGAGCCTCGACGGCATCATCCGCGTCTCCGTGGTCGCCACCGGCATCGAGCCGGCGCTGATCACCGCGCATTCGCAGAACAACCCCGAGATCGTCCAGACCGAGCAGCGGATCGCTGAAGTGGCCGAGCGCCTGCGTGCGGAAGCGAGGGCCAGGGCGGCACAGCCCGCCCCCACCTTTCGTGCCCCCGGACAAGAGCAGCCGCTGACCGGCAACGCCCCCGCGCCCCAGGCGCCGGTCCAGCCGCAGGCCCCGCGCCCGGTGGCGTCCGAGCCGGCGGCCATGGCCCCCGAATCCGTGCGCATGGAAGCTCCCGCCGCCCCGATCGTTCACGACGAGGTCGTCCTGACCCAGATGCCGTCGCGGACGGCCGTGGCCTACGAGCCGGCTCCGGCTCCGGTCCAGGCTCCGGCCCCGGTGCAGCAGGCCGCCGGCCCGTTCGTGCCGCCGCGTCCGGCGGTGGCGGTGGCCCGCGCCCCGCGCATGCCGCAGATCCAGGATCTGCCGATGCCCGGCCAGGCTCAGCTTCGCGCCAGGAACGCCGTGGAGCCGGCCGAGCCGGCAGGGGATTCAAAGCGGATGACGCTGCTGCGCCGCCTTGCCACCGTCGGCTTCGGCGGACGCCGCGAGGAGGCCGAGACCGCTCCGCTGCCGCAGATGCGCGCGCCTGCCCCGCAGCCGGCGCCCCAGCCGGAATACGCCAAGCGGGCACCCGTTGCGGCTCCTCCGGCCTACCGTCCGGCTCAGGGCAACCTCGATCCACAGGGACGTGTGGCTCCCCAGCCCCGTCTGATAGATGACGACCAGCTCGAAATCCCGGCCTTCCTCCGTCGTCAGGCGAACTGAAACGCCACGCTAAGCGTCCGTAGCGGTGTTTATGCAACAAGCCCGGGGTCTCAGGACCCCGGGCTTAACCTCGTTTTAAGTCCTTGACCGAAAACGGTTATCCAGAACGTCTCCGGAAAGCGTGTCTGTAACAGAGCGTAAGAAAGCGTGATTTGGCTAACGCTTCGGGCCCCGCGTATACGATTTTTGGAACGAAAAAGGCGCGGCGGTTTCGCCGTCAGCGCTCGCAGGGGCTTCAAGCAGCGGACGGATCGCAGAGGCGGCGCAATCCCGTAATCCAGGGAGAGCGAGCCTGATCACGGCCGAGGGCTAGGGAATGCGGACGAACCAACAAACAACTCTCAAGGGCCCGGCCACGCTTCGTGGCATCGGCGTCCATTCCGGCAAGCCGGTGGAGATCACTCTCCATCCCGCTGCGGCCAATCACGGAATCTGCTTCCTCCGTACCGGAATGCCCACCGGTCACGACCGGCTCATCAAGGCCCACCACGCCTGCGTCTCCGCCACCGAGTTGTGCACCGTCATCGGTGACGTGGAGAGCGGCGCGGTCGCCACCATCGAGCATCTGATGTCCGCCCTCTACGGGCTCGGCATCGACAACGTCCTCGTCGAGATCGACGGGCCGGAAATGCCGATCCTGGACGGCAGCGCCCGCCTCTACGTCGAAGCCATCGACGCCATCGGCATCACCACCTGTGGGGCGCCCCGCCGCTGGATCAAGGTGCTCCGCACCGTCCGCATCGAGGTAGGACGCGCCTTCGCCGAACTCCGCCCCATCGACCGCGGCTTCCGCCTCGACGTGGAGATCGACTTCGAGAACCCGGTGATCGGCCGCAGCCGCAAGGCGATGGACCTGAACCCCGCCTCCTACCGCCGCGAAATCGCCAATGCCCGCACCTTCGGCATGATGAAGGACGTGGAGCGCTACTGGAAAGCCGGCTTCGCGCTCGGCGCCTCCCTCGAGAACACCGTGGCGGTCGGCGACAACGCCGTCGTCAACCCCGAGGGCCTGCGCTACGCCGACGAGTTCGTGCGGCATAAGTATCTCGATGCCGTCGGCGACTTGGCCCTCGCCGGCCTGCCGATCCAGGGCGCCTACCGCTCCTATTGCGGCGGCCACCGGATGAATGTCGGCGTCCTCGACGCGCTCTTCGCCGACCGCGCCAACTACACGATCCTCGAAGCCGCCGGCGCCCGCCGCGAGACCTCCCGCCCGGAATTCGGCGTCGGTCTCGGCCTCGCCGCCTTCGCCAGCGACCTGTAACCTCTCAGCAACACCCTCGCTTCGATTGCGTCAGCCTCTCGGCCGCCGCTTTCACGCCCAAATCGGACGCCACTGGTAAAGCGTCCGTGACAAGAGGCGAGGTCGCGTGTGCCCCATAGAGGCACATGGGCCGTGGCACCGTGCCGTCAGCCGCTCGACCGACATTTGTATGGCTTGACGATGCGGCCCCCTTGCCGGGCGCATCTGTTGGGGGAACCGGAATGCGTCTCAACGATCGTAACCGCGGGGCGACGGCTTTCGTGCTCCTGGCGCTCTGCGGCCTCGGCCTCGGCGGCTGCGACACCCTCGACTCGATCAATCCCTTCGCCGAGAAGTACAAGCCCGAGGTCATTCCCGACGTCCCGGCCGACAAGCTCTACAGCGAGGGCTTGGCCAAGATGGAAGACAAGGATTTCGAGGGCGCGTCGAAGAAGTTCGGCGAACTCGACAAGGCCTATGCGTATTCGGACTGGTCGCGCAAAGCGCTGCTGATGACGGCCTACTCGAATTACGAGGGCCAGAAATACGACGACGCGATCAACGCCTCGAAGCGCTACCTGCAGCGCCATCCGGCGAGCAAGGATGCGGCCTACGCCCAGTACCTGATGGCGATGTCGCATTATAAGCAGATCCCCGACGTGACCCGCGACCAGGACCGCTCCGAGAAGGCGCTGGCCGGTCTGCAGGAGCTCGTTCAGAAATACCCGACCTCCGAATACGCGGCCGATGCCAAGGCCAAGATCCAGATCACCCGCGACCAGCTCGCCGGCAAGGAGATGGAAGTCGGCCGGTTCTACCTGGAGCGCCGCAACTTCCCCGCCGCGATCAACCGCTTCCGCGACGTGGTGAGCAAGTACCAGACGACCCGCCACGCCGAGGAAGCGCTGGAGCGTCTGGTGGAGGCCTACATGGCGCTCGGCATCACCGCCGAGGCACAGACCGCCGCCGCCGTGCTCGGCCACAACTTCCCCGACAGCCCCTGGTACAAGGATGCGTTCGCGCTCCTCCAGAACGGTGGCCTGGAGCCGCGCGAGGAGAAGTCCTCCTGGCTCAGCAAGGTCTATCGCGGCGTCATCGGCCGCACCGCCGACGCGCGCTGAGCGCTCTACGCCGAAGCGGATACCGGTTCGGCGAAAAACGAGCCCTAGCCGCTCGATCCGGCCCGCGACGACACGCTTTCGTTCACGGGCCATTTTTCGAGTGAAGCCGCCGCCGCTTCGCCGTAAGACGTGGCCACCGTATCCAACGAGGCCAAACCCGCGGCATGCTGAGTCAGCTCGCGATCCGCGACATCGTTCTCATCGATAAGCTCGCCCTGAATTTCCGCGAAGGCCTCAGCGTCCTGACCGGGGAGACCGGCGCGGGCAAGTCGATCCTGCTCGACGCCTTCGCGCTGGCCCTGGGCGGGCGCGGCGATGGCGGCCTGGTGCGCCATGGCGAAGGGCAGGGCGGCGTCACCGCCGTGTTCGATGTGCCCCTCGACCATCCCGCCCGCCGCCTCGCGGCCGAGGCCGATATCGACACCGAGGGCGACCTGATCCTGCGCCGGGTGCAGATGGCGGACGGCCGTACCCGCGCCTTCGTCAACGATCAGGCCGTCGGCGTGCAGGTGCTGCGGGCCATCGGCGCCACCCTCGTGGAGATCCACGGCCAGCACGACGATCGTGCTTTGGCCGATCCCGGCACACACCGCGCCATCCTCGACGCGTTCGGCGGCCTGCACGCCCCCCTGGCGGCGGTGGGGGAGGCGGCCAAGCGCGTGCGCACCGCCCGCTCCGCCCTGGCCGAGCATCGCGCCAGGGTCGAGGCCGCCCGCAAGGAAGTGGATTTCCTGCGCCACGCGGCCTCGGAGCTCGAAACGCTCGATCCCCAGGCCGGCGAGGAAACCTCGCTGGCCGAGCGCCGCATGGTCATGCAGCAGAGCGAGAAGGTGGCCCGCGAGCTGACCGAGGCGATCGAGGCGGCGGGCGGCCCGAATTCGGCCGTGTCCCACCTCTCCTCGGCGATGCGTAAGCTGGAGCGGCGGGCGAGCCAGATCCCGGCCCTGGTCGAGCCCTGCATCGCCGCCCTGGATGCCGCGCTCGCCGCCCTCGACGAGGCTCATTCCGTTCTCGACACGGCGTTGCGCGAATCGGAATTCGATCCGCGCGAGTTGGAGCAGGTCGAGGAGCGGCTGTTCGCCCTCCGTGCGGCCTCCCGCAAGTATCAGGTGCCGGTGGACGACCTCGCCGCCCTGCGCCAGCGCTACGAGGCGGATGTGGCCGCCATCGATGCCGGCGAGGAGGCTCTCACTGGCCTGGAGGCGACCCTCGCCCAGGCCGAGGCCGCCTATGCCAAGGCCGCGACCAAGCTCAGCGAGGGGCGTCGCAAGGCCGCCAAGGCCCTCGACCTCGCGGTGAAGGCCGAATTACCGCCCCTGAAGCTGGAGCGCGCCCGCTTCATCACCGAGATCGTCACCGATCCCGAATCGCGGGACCCGGCGGGCTACGAGCGCGTGGAGTTCTGGGCCCAGACCAATCCCGGAACGCGGCCCGGCCCGATGATGAAGGTGGCGTCCGGCGGCGAGCTCTCCCGCTTCATGCTGGCCCTCAAGGTGGTGCTGGCCGACAAGGGCTCGGCCCCGACCCTGATCTTCGACGAGATCGATACCGGCGTCGGCGGCGCGGTGGCCGATGCCATCGGCGCCCGCCTCGCCCGTCTCGCCGCCGGGGTGCAGGTCGTGGCCGTGACCCATGCCCCTCAGGTCGCCGCGCGGGCCGAGACGCATTTCCTCATCGCCAAGGACCCGGTGAAGGGCCGCGACCGGGTCGCCACCCGCGTCTCGCCCCTCGAAGCCCCGGCGCGGCGCGAGGAGATCGCCCGGATGCTGGCTGGAGCCACCGTGACCGACGAGGCCCGCGCGGCGGCGGCGCGACTTCTTCAATCCACGGATGCGTGAGGCGCGATCTTAACCTTTGGTTAACCATCTTCGCTGATGATGCGAGCACGACGCAGGGAATCTTAGCGAAACGCGTCGGCACATCGGGAGATCGCGTGATGGATCTGGGTGACGGTGAGACCGATCCCCGGCCTGTGAACGAAGCGGATGGGATGCCGATCCTGTCGAGTCCGACCCGTCACCATCTCGGTGGCACTCTTCGGGCGATCTACGAAGACACGTTCGACACGCAGCCGATCCCCGACGGTCAGATCGACCTTCTCCTGCGCCTCCGGCACAAGGAACGCGATCGCCGCCGCGTGGGCTGATCCCGTTCTCCGGAGATCGCCGCTACCAGCGGCGAGCTCCCGGCATGCGCTGATACTCGGCGCCGCGGATCAGGGTCATCACCGCGTCGAGCTCCGCCAGCAGGGCGCGCTCGTCCTGGCCCGCCTTCTCCACCTCGCCCGGATCGGTCCCGAATTGACGGCGCTGCTGGGCGAAAGCGAGGTCGCGTTCGAGGTCCTCCCTGCGCTCGTGCAGGGCGAGGAAATCGGCATCGCCATCACCCCCGGCGGGTGTCATGCTCGATTCGTTCTCCAAGATGCTGACCTTCCAGGACGGCTGGCGAGACGGGCTGCTCCGTCATCGACATCGCCGAATCGTATAACGCACGAGCCCGTCAAACCGTGCCGCGCTCGTTCGAGCCCCGGTCCATACCGTGTTTTCCCCCTGTCCTACAGCGCTCGAGCGGTCGCCGGCCGGCTCCTGTCATCGATCTGTCATGGCTCCGTCATAGAGCCAGCATGATCGGGCGGGTAACGGTGCGCTGCAGCAGGATTGCTCTTGCAGCGCGGCACGTACAGCGCCCGGACAGATTACGGAGAGCCACCGTGAAACCCTTCCATTTCGCCCTCGCCATCGGGCTCGCGACCGCACAGTTCGGCGCCGTCGCCCAGGCCGCCGACATCACCGGTGCCGGCGCGACCTTCCCATTCCCGGTCTATTCGAAATGGGCTGAAGCCTACCGCAAGGATACCGGCACGGGCCTGAACTACCAGTCCATCGGCTCCGGCGGCGGCATCAAGCAGATCCAGGCCAAGACCGTCGATTTCGGCGCCACCGACGCCCCGCTGAAGGGCCCCGCCCTTGAGAAGGACGGCTTCGTCCAGTTCCCCACCGTCATGGGCGGCGTCGTCACCGTCGTGAACATCGCCGGCGTCGAGCCGGGCAAGCTCAAGCTCACCGGCGAACTCGTCGCCGACATCTATGCGAACAAGATCACCAAGTGGAGCGACCCCAAGATCGCTGCCCTCAACAACGGCCTGAAGCTCCCCGACGCGCCGATCACCCCGGTCTACCGTTCGGATGCCTCCGGCACGACCAGCATCTTCACCACCTATCTCAGCGCGGTCTCCGAGAGCTGGAAGAAGGAATTCGGTGCGGCCACTACGGTCAGCTGGCCCGCCGGCCAGGGTGGCAAGGGCAACGAGGGCGTTACCGCCACCGTCAAGCAGGTCGCGAACTCCATCGGCTACGTGGAATCGGCCTACGCCAAGCAGAACAAGCTCAGCCACACCCTGATCCAGAACAAGGCCGGCAAGTTCCCGGCCCCGGATGACAAGGCGTTCCAGGCCGCCGCCGCCTCCGCCGATTGGAAGGCCGCTCCCGGCTTCGGCATCTCCCTCGTGAACCAGGCCGGCGACGAAGCCTGGCCGATCACCGCGGCCACCTTCATCCTCGTCTACAAAGAGCCGGCCGACGCCGCCAAGTCCGCGGAAGTGCTCAAGTTCTTCGATTGGGCCTACAAGAACGGCGACAAGCTCGCCGTCGATCTCGACTACGTGCCGCTGCCCGACAACGTCGTCGCCCTCGTCCACAGCGAGTGGAAGGAAATCAAGGGCAAGGACGGCAAGCCCGTCTTCTAAGGCACGTCCTCACGGACCGAACCACCCTCTCAGGCCCGGCGAAAGCGTCGGGCCTGCTCCACGAGAAGACATGGCGACACACCTCGCCACCCGTCTCCCCACGCGATACGACCCCTCAAGGTGAAGAAGTAGACGTCGGATGGCCGCCTTGACTGAACAGATTTCGCTGGCCCGCACGGGCTCCCCCGCTCGCAAGAAGCCGGGCGGCCTCGGCGACCAGCTCTTCCGCGCCGCCTCCTACGCGTCGGCGCTGCTGGTCCTCCTCTTCCTCGCGGGCATCCTCGCCTCGATCGCCTATGGCGGCTGGCCGGCCTTCGCGGAATTCGGCCTCGGCTTCATCACCTCCAGCTCCTGGAACATCGGCCAGGAGCAGTACGGCGCTCTCGTCGCCATCGTCGGCACCCTGGTCTCGGCCGTCCTCGCCCTCCTCATCGGCGTGCCGATCTCCATCGGCATCGCGGTCTACCTCACGCAGCTCTGCCCCGGCTGGGCGCGCAAGCCCGTCTCGATGACGATCGAGCTCCTCGCCTCGGTGCCGAGCATCATCTACGGCATGTGGGGCCTGTTCATCTTCGCCCCGCTCTTCGCCCATTACGTGCAGATGCCGGTCTCGAGCGTAGTGGAGGGCATGCCCATCGTCGGCACGCTGTTCTACGCCCGCGTCCCCTCGGGCGTCGGCATCCTCACCGCCGGCATCATCCTGGCGATCATGATCGTGCCCTTCGTCGCCTCGATCACCCGCGACATGCTCGACCAGATCCCCACCGTGCTGCGCGAGAGCGCCTATGGCATCGGCTGCACCACCTGGGAGGTCGTGCGCCACGTGCTGGTGCCGCAGGCCTCGGTCTCGATCATCGGCGCGGTCATGCTCGGCCTCGGCCGCGCGCTCGGCGAGACCATGGCGGTGACCTTCGTCATCGGTAACGCCAACCGCCTCTCCGGTTCGATCTTCGATCCCGGCTCCACCATCGCCTCGCGCATCGCCAACGAGTTCAACGAGGCCGACGGCCTGCAGCTCAACTCGCTGATGGCGCTCGGCTGCATCCTCTTCATCATCACCTTCATCGTCCTGATCATCGCACGCCTGCTCGTCCGGCGCGTGAAGGTCGCCTGACCCCGGGAGCCCGAATCATGGACGCCGTCACCACTCTCCCCACAACCGCGGCCCCGGCGCGTGTCAGCCGGGTCCGGTCGAGCCGCCGGGTCGCCGACAAGCTCCTCATCGTCGGCAGCACCGTCGCCACGCTGATCGGTATCGTCGTGCTGGGCTCGATCCTGCTCATGCTCATCGTCGAGGGCATGAAGGGCTTCTCGCCGCTGCTCTTCACTGAGCCGACGCCGGGCCCTGGCTCCGAAGGCGGCGGCATCGCCAACGCCATCCTCGGCAGCCTGGTCCTCACTCTCATCGGCATCGTCATCGCGACGCCGGTGGGTGTCATGGCCGGGACCTATCTCGCCGAGTACGGCCGCAACTCGAAGCTCGCCGACGTGATTCGCTTCCTCAACGACATCCTGCTCTCGGCCCCCTCGATCCTCATCGGCCTGTTCGTCTACACGCTGATGGTGCGGCCGATGGGGACCTATTCGGGCTGGGCCGGCGGCGTGGCTCTCGCCATCATCGCCACCCCGGTGATCGTGCGCACCACCGAGGACATGCTGCGCCTCGTGCCCTCGACCCTGCGCGAGGCCGGCGCGGCCCTCGGTGCCCCGCCCTCCATCGTCATCAAGAGCATCACCTGGCGCGGCGCCAGCGCCGGCATCGTCACCGGCATCATCCTGGCGCTCGCCCGCATCGCCGGCGAGACCGCGCCGCTGCTCTTCACCGCGCTCAACAACAACAGCTGGTTCTCGCCCAACCTCATGGGCGGCATCCCGAACCTTCCGGTGATGATCTACCAGTTCGCGCTCTCGCCCTACTCGAACTGGCAGCAGCTCGCCTGGGCCGGCGCCCTCCTCATCACCGCTACGATCCTCGCCCTGTCGATCGTGGCCCGCTTCGTCATCAAGAGCGAGCGGGCGCGCTGATCCCGCGCCCCCGTCCCACCCCGTTTTCGACAAGGACACGCATCCGATGAACGCCGCTCCCGCGATCACGCAGGCCCAGCTGACCGGTCGCCACCAGGCCGACGATCAGGCCCCCATCCGCATCGCCGTGAAGGACCTGAACTTCTATTACGGCTCGTTCCACGGCCTGAAGTCGGTCAACCTCAACTTCCACGACCGCCAGGTCACTGCCCTGATCGGCCCGTCGGGCTGCGGGAAGTCGACCCTGCTGCGGACCTTCAACCGCATCTACAGCCTCTATCCGGAGCAGCGCGCCGAGGGTGAGATCCTCCTCGACGGGCAGAACGTGCTCGATTCGAAGGTCGATCTGAACGAGCTGCGCTCGCGCATCGGCATGGTGTTCCAGAAGCCGACGCCCTTCCCGATGTCGATCTACGACAACGTCGCCTTCGGCCTGCGTCTCTACGAGAAGCTGCCCAAGGCCGATCTCGACGTGCGCGTCGAGGAATCCTTGCGCAAGGCCGCCCTCTGGGACGAGGTGAAGGACAAGCTCAAGCAATCCGGCATGGGTCTCTCCGGCGGTCAGCAGCAGCGTCTCTGCATCGCCCGCACCGTCGCCCAGCGTCCCGAGGTGATCCTGTTCGACGAGCCGACCTCGGCCCTCGACCCGATCTCCACGGGCCGCATCGAGGAGCTGATCGAGCAGCTGCGCTCGGAATTCACGATCGTCATCGTGACCCACAACATGCAGCAGGCCGCGCGCATCTCGCAGTTCACGGCGTTCATGTATCTTGGCGAACTGGTCGAGTTCGGCCCGACGACACGGATCTTCATGAACCCCGAGAAGCGCCAGACCCAGGACTACATCACCGGCCGCTTCGGCTGAGCCCGCCGGGGCCGCGTTCCGCGGCACCGGTCCCGATCCTATGCGATGCGGGCTGCCAGGGGCGGCCTCGGTCGAGGAGTGCGAGCATGCCCAACCACATCGTCAGTTCCTACGACACGGAACTGGAAAACCTGCGCCGCTCGATTTCCGAGATGGGCGGGATCGCCGAGAAGATGATGACCGATTCCGGCAATGCCCTGGTGCGCCGGGACGTGCCCCTGGCGCAGGCTGTCATCGCCGCCGACAAGCGTCTCGACGCGATCCAGCACGAGGTCGAGGAGCGGGCGATCCTGCTCATCGCCAAGCGCCAGCCGCTGTCCATCGACCTGCGCGAGACGGTATCGGCGATCCGCGTGTCGAACGATCTCGAGCGGATCGGCGACCTGTCCAAGAACGTCGCCAAGCGTGTGGTCGCCATCGCCGATCAGATCCAGCCGCAGAAGATCGTCATCGGCGTCCAGCATATGGGCGATCTGGTGCAGGAGCAGCTGAAGGACGTCCTCGACGCCTATGGCAGCCAGGACGTGAAGGCCGCCCTCGACGTGTGGGAGCGCGACGATTCCATCGACGCCCTCTACAACTCGCTCTTCCGCGAGCTGCTGACCTACATGATGGAAGATCCGCGCAACATCTCGTTCTGCACGCATCTCCTGTTCTGCGCCAAGAACATCGAGCGGATCGGCGATCACACCACCAACATCGCCGAGACGATCCATTATCTCGTCACCGGCACGAACGAGCTCGCCGAGCGGGACCGCCCGAAGAACGACGCGTCGAACTACGCCACCGTGTCGATGCCCGCCAGCGCCTGATCGCTGCCCCTGCCGGCCGCTCCAGCACACGCTCGGCGCGGCCGTCGCGTCCATCCGGGACGGTCGCCATCACCCTGAAAACATCCGCATGAACACGCGCATCCTGATCGTCGAGGACGAGGAGGCCCTCACTCTCCTCCTCCGCTACAACCTGGAAGCGGAGGGCTTCGTCGTCGATTCCGCCGCGCGGGGCGACGAGGCCGATCTGCGCCTTCAGGAGCAGGTTCCCGATCTCGTCCTGCTCGATTGGATGATGCCCGGCCTGTCCGGCATCGAGCTGTGCCGCCGCATCCGCGCACGGCGGGAGACCGAGCGGCTGCCGGTGATCATGCTGACGGCGCGGGGCGAGGAGGGCGACCGCATCCGCGGCCTCGGCACCGGCGCCGACGATTACATCGTCAAGCCGTTCTCGGTGCCCGAGCTCCTCGCGCGGGTGCGTGCGCTCCTGCGGCGGGCCAAGCCGACCCATGTGTCGGACCTGCTGGTGGCCGGCAATATCGAACTCGACCGGGTCAGCCACCGCATCCGGCGGCAGGGCCGCGAGATCCATCTCGGGCCCACCGAGTTCAAGCTCCTCGAATTCCTGATGCAGAGCCCCGGCCGCGTGTTCTCGCGCGAGCAGCTGCTCGACGGGGTCTGGGGCCACGACGTCTATATCGACGAGCGCACGGTGGACGTCCATGTGGGCCGCCTGCGCAAGGCGATCAACCGCCCGCGCCAGAGCGACCCGATCCGCACCGTGCGCGGCTCCGGCTATTCCTTCGACGAGATGTTCTCCACGGACGAGTGAGGCCACGGCCGGCTTCGCGCCGCTCCGTCCGGAACGAGCGTCCCCTTCATGACGACGGCGGGTGGCCTTGCCTCCGGGCGATACTCGCGAACCGATGCCATTCCGGCCGCCACGAGATATCGCGTTCGATCTCGGACGTCTGTCCGTTCCGGCATGTGCTCGCCCCGGGGGGCTCAGGCATTCACCCATCTGGCGGGCAGCATGAGTTCCCCTCCTTTTCCAGGGGACGGGTGGCGGTCGCGCCTGTCGAATCTTCCTGGATAGAGGGAACAGCCGTCGGGCAGATGTCTGAATCCGTCAGACCTGCTGGCGGAACTCCGACGTTTGGTGCCCGCTGCCGGGTCCGCTTTCGACCCGACGTCGACGGGCCCTGCGGCTGCCGCCATCCGCTGAGAGCGGACATTGATCATGGGCGGAAACGACCGCTCCAACATGCGGTTTATCCGCTTTCGACGTCGCTACGTCACCTTGTCAGGTGACGTCGGGCTTCAACACCCGCGTGTCATACCAACCGAGACGACGGTCATCGGCGGATCGCAATACGAGTTGAGCGACCGGAGCCCCGACTTCACGATCGACCAAGCGAGACCGGCGATCGGTCGGCTCATAGAGATGAGCCTCCCCCCATTGTCGAAGCGCGACGATGACGAGGAAAAGGCCGCGCCCCTTCTCGGTCAGGACGTATTCCCGGTAGGCGGTCCCGTCCGAGGCGGGCGCCGTCTCCAGAATTCCCCGTTCGGTCAGGTCGCGAAGGCGGGTCGCCAGCATACCCTTGGCGATGCCGAGACCAGTCTGGAACTCACTGAAGCGCCTCACACCGTCGAAAGCATCGCGGATGATGAGGAGCGACCACCAGTCGCCAATGACATCGAGCGCGCGCGCAACCGGGCACCCGGCGTTCCAGAGGCTGACGCGCTTTGCCACGAAGGTACGCTCCCGTTCCAAACTAGTCTCAATTTAGAACTGGAATGGGCCGGTCACAAGTGGTCTCAAGATGAAACCAGATTGGATGTCATCGACAGGACCGCCATGCCGCACGGAAAAGATGAGCGAACCTCTACCGAGCCGGAGGGGGCATTGCCCAGGACAACGATCCTGATTTTCGCCGTCGCCGCCGGCTTGAGCGTCGCGAACATCTACTACGCCCAGCCCCTGCTCGATGCGATGGCGCAGGAGTTCGGCATCTCGCCTGCCGCGATCGGGCTCGTGGTGACCCTGACCCAGGTCGGCTACGGGCTGGGCTTGATCTTCATCGTGCCGCTCGGCGATCTCATCGACCGCCGTCGCCTCATCCTCGGCCAGGGGCTTCTGTCGGTGCTCGCGCTGGTGGCGGTGGCCACGGCCGAGACCGGAGCGATTCTGTTCACCGGCATGGCGGCGGTTGGGTTGCTCGCCGTCGTGGTTCAGGTCCTGGTCGCATTCGCCGCGACGCTCGCGACACCGACCGAACGAGGTCGCGTGGTCGGTACGGTCACGAGCGGCATCGTGATCGGCATCCTGGCGGCGCGCTTCGCGGCCGGGATACTGGCCGATATCGGTGGCTGGCGAGCGGTCTATCTGGTCTCCGCGATCCTGTCGCTCGCCCTCGTCGGCCTGCTCGTGCGCGTCCTGCCACGGCATCGGATCCCGGCCGGAACCGGCAGCTACGTCGCTGCACTTCGCTCGGTCCCCATCCTGTTCCTCAGCGAGCCGGTCTTGCTGGTTCGCGGTGTTCTGGCGCTTCTGATCTTTGCGTCGTTCAGCACATTCTGGACCGCGCTGGTGCTGCCGCTCAGTGTGCCGCCCTTCTCCTATTCCCATACCTGGATCGGCCTGTTCGGCCTCGTAGGCCTGGCGGGAGCGATGGCCGCGACGGGGGCCGGGCGGCTCGCGGACAGGGGCCACGGTCAATGGACGACAGGCTTAGCTCTTATGCTCCTGCTCGTATCGTGGGCGCCGATTGCGCTGCTGCCGGTATCGATTCCGGCCCTGATCTTTGGCGTCGTCCTGCTCGATCTCGCCGTGCAGGCCGTTCATGTCACGAACCAGAGCCTCATCGTCTCCCTGCGTCCCGAAGCCAGCAGCCGGCTCATCGGCGGCTACATGGTGTTCTATTCAGTGGGCAGCGCCCTCGGCGCCGCTGCCGCGACGTCCATCTATGCCCGGGCTGGCTGGCCCGGTGTCTCGGCGCTCGGAGCGACGTTCAGCGCTGCGGCCCTGCTCGTGTGGCTGTTCACCTTGCGCGCGGTGCGGACATGTCGAACGTAACTCGGTGATCCAACCGAAACGGCAGCTCCATCCTCGATCATCGCGGAGAACTGCCGGTCCGCCCATCACCCATCTCGGACGCTCGGGGCGGGTACCAACCATCAAAGTTTGATGACGACAGGGCGCGGGTAACGGAGGAAGGCGCCAAGTTGCCGTCGATGCCGGCTCAGCGGTCGAGGCGGCGCATCGAACGGCTGTCCCGCTCGGCGTTGCGCCGGGTTCTGTCCTCCGCTCGGGCCCGGTCGCGCTGGACCGTCTCCATACGCCGGAGCGTCTCCGTCTGCTCGCGGTGGGCCCGCGCCAGGTCGCTCACCGCGTTCATCGCACGCACCCGGTTCGCATCC
>NZ_JADIJP010000033.1:0-52510 GCF_017355285.1 Methylobacterium sp. SD274
CGGCCGGCGCTTCCGCCACCTGCGGCTCGGGCTCCGGAGCCGGGGCGGCGGCCTTAGGGTTGCGCAGCAGGACCGGGCGCGGCGGCAGCGGCGTGAAGACCGGAGCGGCCCTGGCAGGGGAGGGGGCCTGCATCGGAGTGGCTTGCGCGACGGAGGCGTCCATCACGGGAGCTTCCGCGACGGGGGGCTGAATCACGGGAGCTTGCATCACGGGAGCCTGCGCCACCGGGGCGGCGGGCATGCGGGCCGGGCGGATCGCCGCGCGGGCGGCCATGGCCGAGACGACAACCGAACGCTGGGGGGCCGGCCCGGTCTGCTCGATGACGAGAGCCAGGGTGGCCGCCTCGGCGACTTCGGCGACGCGGTCCTCGTGGCTCGGCTCGTCCCTGACGGGCGCGGACTGGCCATTATGTTGGCCGTTATCCTGGCCGTTGGCAGGCAGGGGCGCGCCGCCGCGGTCGAACCGCATCAGCCGGTCGAGGACGTAGACGGGGCTGGGCGGCAGCGGGCGCAGGAGCGAGATGTCCACGGGCGGCGAGACCATGAAGGGTGAGGTCTCGTCCTCCTGCGCGCTGACCGGGGCGAGATCCGGCACCGGAGACATCTCCGGCACGGGAGAAACTTCCGGCACGGCCGGAGCCACAGCCTCGGCGGAATCGGCCTGGATCGCCGACCATGTCTCCACAGCGGTCGAATCCTCACCGTCGAACCAGGCGCGCATGGCGGCCCAATCCGGAACTTCGGTCCAATCGCGGTCGACGGGCAGCGCGGCCGGCTCGGCGGCGACGATCGGCTCGCTCACCGATGCGGGGATCGGAAGGGGCTCATCGACGATGGCGGCGAGGACGGCCTGCGGGCGACGATCGGGCGAGCGGAAGAAGCGCACGCCGGGCGGCGGGGTATAGGGCTGGCGCCACAGGGGCTGCGGCGGCTCGGGGGGGATCGCGGCGAGAAGCGCGGCCTCGGCCGCCTCCTGGGCGGCACGTTCCGCTTCCGCGGCGGCGAGGGCGGCGCGTTCGGCGGCCTGCCGTGCCTCGTCCTCGGCCTGCCGCGCGGCGCGGACCTGCTCCTCCTGCGCCAGGCGCTCGGCATCGAGCGCCCGCTGGCGACGCTCCTGCAGCACCGGATCCGGGGTGCGGGTGTAGCGCACCGCCGGGGCGTCCGGCTCGGGCGCGGAATGGGCCGGCGCGTCGTAGCCCTCCGGGGTGATGGAGGCGGGACGACGCGGCGAGCGGATCAGCACGCGCGGGCTCGATGCGCCGTGGTCGATCCGGCTCTCGCCGGTCGAGTCCATGGCCGCGATGCCCGAGGAACGGGCGAGATCGGTTGTGGCGCGGTCGTCGAAGACGTGGTCCGGCCAGGCCTGCGCCTCGGCCCACTTGCGCTGCTCCAACCAAGGCTGGGCGTGGGGAGCGGGGGCGTCGTGCACCATGTCCCGGGGGGCCGTGAGCCAGGATTGCGCCGGGCGCGGCGAGACCAGGCTCGGGCGCTGGGGCGGTCCGGCGAGGCGCCGGGTCAGGCTTGCGCGCAGGCTGATCAGCCTGTGCGCGAGGGCGCCCAAGGTCAGGCCGGGGCGGTCACCACCGCGTCCGGGCCGAGAGGGATCACGATGAGAATAGGGAGGCCGTCCCGATGCGCGCATGATGCTCTGAATTGACTCGTAGGGTACCGGTCCGCGTCCTCGACAGGAGCGGTTCTTCCCCAAGCTAGGGCCAACGTCGTTAACAGACGCTTGCCCGTATCCCGCGAAGTGTCGGATTGCCGAGGGAACGCGACGCCGCCTCCCCCTGGAGCCCCGGCGCGTAACCGGTTAGGTTAGGGAACCCAATGAAGCGCTTCGGATCACACGGGTTTCCTTCGGCGATCCTGCCGGTCCGTCCCCGCGCCATGCAGATAGTGCGTCACACTCGCTAGAGGCCCCCTGCCCCTTGGCCGAAACGACACGAAGAACCGCCTTCAAGTCCCTCTATCGTCACGGTTTCGCCCGTGTGGCGGCCTGTGCCGGGCGTAGCCATCCGGCCGACCCGGAGAGCAATGCCGATGGAATTCTGTCGCTCGCCGAGGAATGCCATCGACAGGGAGCGGTCCTCGCCGTGTTCCCGGAACTCTGCGTCTCGGCCTATTCTATCGAGGACCTGCTGCTTCAGGCCACCCTGCTCGACGCAGTGGAGACGGCACTCATTCGCATCACCGCCGCCTCGGCCGAGCTGACCCCCATCCTCGTCGTCGGCGCGCCCCTGCGCTGGCGCCACCGGATCTACAATTGCGCGGTCGCCATCCACCGGGGCCGGGTGCTCGGCGTCGTGCCCAAGAGCTACCTCCCGAATTACCGGGAATTCTACGAGAAGCGCCATTTCGCCTCCGGCGCCGGCCTCCTCGGCGAATCGATCACCCTCGGGGGCAGTGTCGTCCCCTTCGGTCCGGACCTGCTCTTTTCGGCCGAGGACCTGCCCGGCTTCACCCTCGGCATCGAGGTCTGCGAGGACCTCTGGGTGCCCGCCTCCCCCGGCACGGATGCGGCCCTGGCCGGCGCCACCGTGCTCGCCAACCTGTCGGGTAGCCCGATCACCGTGGGGCGCGCGGAATCACGGGCCATGCTCACGCGGTCGGCCTCGATGCGCTGCTCCTGCGCCTATGTCTACGCGGCGGCGGGCCTCGGCGAATCCACCACCGACCTGTCCTGGGACGGCCAGACCAGCATCGACGAGGTCGGCATCCGCCTCGCCGAGGGCGAGCGTTTCGCCGCCGGTCCGGTGGCGACGCTGGCCGATATCGACCTCGACCTCCTGGCCCAGGAGCGGCTCCAGACCGGAAGCTTCGACGACAATGCGCGCGGGCGCGGGCTGTCCTACCGCACGATCCGCCTCCGGCTCGATCCGCCCTCGGGCGATCTCGGCCTGAGGCGCCGGGTGGAGCGCTTCCCCTTCGTGCCGGCCGATATCGGCCGCCTCGCCCAGGATTGCTACGAGGCCTACAACATCCAGGTGGCGGGCCTCGCCCAGCGGCTCGCCGCCACCGGCACGAAGAAAGCAGTCATCGGTATTTCGGGCGGCCTCGATTCGACTCATGCCCTCATCGTCGTGGCCAAGGCCTTCGACAGGCTCGGCCTCCCACGGACGGACATCCTCGCCTACACCCTGCCGGGCTTCGCCACGTCGAACGCCACCAAGGCCAATGCCCACGCGCTGATGGCAGCCCTCGGCACCACGGCGGGGGAGATCGATATCCGGCCAGCGGCGCGGCAGATGCTCGCCGATATGGGCCACCCGTTCGGGCAGGGGGAGCCGGTCTACGACGTTACCTTCGAGAACGTGCAGGCGGGGCTGCGGACCGATTACCTGTTCCGGCTGGCCAACCAGAACGGCGGCATCGTCATCGGCACGGGCGACCTGTCGGAACTGGCGCTCGGCTGGTGCACCTACGGCGTCGGCGACCAGATGAGCCATTACGGCGTCAATTCCGGCGTGCCCAAGACCCTGATCCAGCACCTGATCCGTTGGGTCATCGCCAGCGGCCAGATCGGCGAGGGCGCCAACGCCACCCTGCAGGCGATCCTCGCCACCGAGATCTCGCCCGAACTCGTACCCACGGAGGAGGGCGGCTCGCCCCAGAGCACGGAGGCCAAGATCGGCCCTTACGCGCTGCAGGATTTCAACCTGTTCTATACCCTGCGCTACGGTTTCAAACCGTCGAGGATCGCCTTCCTCTCCCTCCATGCCTGGGGGGATGCGGAGCGCGGCGCATGGCCACCGGACTTTCCCGAGGGCAAGCGTCGGGCCTATGGGCTGCCGGAGATCCGCGCCTGGCTCGGCGTGTTCCTGCAGCGCTTCTTCGGCTTCAGCCAGTTCAAGCGCTCGGCCATGCCCAACGGCCCGAAAGTCGCGGCCGGGGGCTCGCTCTCGCCGCGCGGCGACTGGCGCGCACCCTCCGACGGCAATGCCCGGATCTGGCTCGACGAGCTCGCCCGCAACGTCCCCGAAAACTGATCGACATAGTCCGGTCCGATTATGGCACTATCGGCTGAGTCGGGGTGGCCAGTCGGAGACCGACCGATGCAAAGCTACAACGTGTTCTGCCTGAAGTCCGTCAGCGGCCTGTGCTGCGCGGTACCGGAGTGCCGTGCCGTTCCGAGCTTTCTGAGCGCACGGAACTGGGCGTTCAGCGGACGGCTGAGCGACGAAGCCGAGGCGCCGGCCGATTTCGACGAGCGGGCCGCGACCACGGCGGTGCGCTTCAACGGCTTCTACCTGTTCGAGACCATGGACCGGCGCTTCAACTGAGCGGGCGCGCCCTCACCGCGGCGATCATTCCTTAAGGGGCCCCATGCGAGGGTCCCGCCGGTCGCACCAAGCGGAGCCGGAGACCGGCCGTCATGTCGGACAATCGCAAGGAAGCGCGGCAGAGGACGTTCCTCAAGGGCCGCATCATCTTCAACAACGGCGCGTCGAGCATGGATTGCCTCGTCCGCGATATGTCCGCGACCGGTGCGCGCCTCGCGCTGACGGAGACCGCGACCCTTCCGGAGATGTTCGACCTCTTCATCCCCCAGAAAGAGCGGACCTATAAGGCGAATCTGCGCTGGCGCCGCGCCGACGGCATCGGCGTCGCCTTCGCGGACGAGACCACAGCCGCCGCTCCGGTTCCGCCGTCCCAGGCCGATCCGGCCGCGATGCTGGCCCTGATCCGTCGCATCGCCGAACTCGAAGCCGAGAACGCCGCCTTGCGCCGGCTGATCGCCGCGACGCCGGCGCCTGCCAGCGTCGCCTGATCGTTCACGCCGCGTCGAGGGCCGCCCGGATCTGCGCCGCGTGGATGCCGAGAAGATCGCTGTCGGCCATCCCCCCCGTATGCCGGCCCAGCGCCACGCCGTCGAAGCGCGGCACGATGTGGATGTGGAGGTGGAACACCGTCTGTCCGCCGGCGGGCTCGTTGTACTGGAAGACAGTCAGGCCGTCGGCCGCGAAGGCCGTCTTCACCGCGCGGGCGACGCGCTGCACAGTTCTGACGGTGGCGGCAAGGGAATCCGGGTCGGCATCGAGCAGTCCGCGCGCCGGGGCCTTGGGGATGACCAGGGTATGGCCCGGCCCCTGGGGCATCACATCCATGAAGGCGAGGGTGTGCTCGTCCTCGTAGACCTTGTGGGCGGGAATCTCGCCCCGCAGGATCTTCGCGAAGACGTTGTCGGGATCATACTGCGCAGCTTCGACGTTTGAGGGCATGGGCCGGTCTCCATCGCGGATGTGCGTCTGCGGTTTTCCGGCCGGACCTTGCACAGACTGGCCCCCGGCGTCCACGGCGAGGGGATCGTCCCTTCGATGAGAGTTTCGCCGGCATGGCGCATGAGAGCAACGGCGCGATCTACACCGCCGCAGGGGCCAACCTCGCCATCGCGGCGGCCAAGTTCGTGGGCGCCTTCTTCACCGGTTCCTCGGCCATGCTGGCGGAGGGCGTGCATTCGCTGGTGGACACCGCCAACCAGATCCTCCTCCTCGTCGGCCTGTCGCGGGCCAAGAAGCCGGCCGATGCGCGCTTTCCCTTCGGCTATGGGCGCGAGGTCTATTTCTACGCCTTCATCGTCGCCCTGTTCATCTTCCTCGGCGGCGGCGCCTTCGCGGTCTACGAGGGCATCCACAAGATCCACTACCCGGAGGCCTCCGCCGACGCGGTGATCTTCGGCCGCACCATTCCGGGCTTCTGGGTCAACCTCTCGATCCTCGGCTTCGCGGTGCTGGCCGAGGGCTATTCCTGCGCCGTCGCCCTCAAGGCGTTCTGGGCCGAGAAGGGCGACCGCGAGGCGATCACCGCGATCCGCCGGAGCAAGGATCCGGCCCTGTTCACCGTGCTGATCGAAGATGTCGCCGCTCTTCTCGGTCTGACGGTCGCGCTGGCAGGCGTGATCCTCGCCGAATGGCTGCAGATGCCCGCCCTCGACGGCTGGTCGTCCATCGGCATCGGCGCGATCCTGATCGGGATGGCGCTGTTCCTGATGATCGAGACGCACGGCCTCCTCGTCGGCGAGGCGGCCGCCCCCGAGACCGTGGCGGCGATCGAGGAAACGGTGCGGACGGAGCCCGGCGTCCGCCACGTCAACGCGGTACTGACCCAGCATCTCGGCCCCTCCGACATCCTGGTGAATGTCAGCCTCGACATGGAGGACGACCTCAAGGCCGGCGAGGTCGAGGCGATGGTCGGCCGCCTCGATGCCCGGCTGAAGGCACGCAACCCGGCGGTGAAGCGCGTCTTCATCGAGATCCAGGCGAAGGAACCCGCCGCCTGAGGGTCAGGCGGCCAGGGCCTTCGCGATATCGCCTTCGAGATCCGCGGGCTTGGCGGTTGGCGGGTAGCGGCCGATGACCTTGCCGTCGCGGCCGACGAGGAACTTGGTGAAGTTCCATTTGATGCCCTTGGTGCCGAGGAGACCGGGCTTCTCCTGCTTCAGATGGGCGAAGACCGGGTCGGTGCCGGCCCCGTTCACCTCCACCTTGGCCAGGACAGGGAAACTGACATCGTAGGTCAGGCTGCAGAACTGAGCGATCTCCCCGGCATCGCCCGGCTCCTGGGCGCCGAATTGGTTGCAGGGGAAGCCGAGCACCACGAGCCCCTCCTCGCGGTGCTTGCGCCAGAGCGCCTCCAGCCCCTCGTATTGCGGGGTGAAGCCGCATTTCGAGGCGGTGTTGACCACGAGCACGACCTGCCCCCGGTGCTGGTCGAGGGGATAGGGCGTGCCGTCGGCGGCCTTGGGGGCGAAATCGAACAGGCTGGTCATGCGGCAGTGCGCTTCTCGACGAGGCGGGCGAGGTAGGAGCTGCCCAGGGGGATGATGCTGTCGTCGAAATCGAAGGCCGCGTTATGCAGGCCGGGCCCCGGCGTCCCGCCGATCCATGCATAGGCCCCCGGCACCACCATCAGCATGTCGGCGAAATCCTCGCTGCCCATACGCGGCACTGCGTCGTCGTCGACGCTCGCGGCCCCGAAGATCTCGCGGGCGATTTCGGCCGCCGCGGCGGCATGGGCGGCGCTGTTCTCCAGAACCGAGAACGTGTCGCGGATCTCCACCCCGATCTCGACGCCGTGGGCGAGGGCGATGCCCTGCGCGACCTCGCGGATGCGGCGCGAGACGAGCGCGCGCACGCCGGCATCGAAGGTCCGCACCGTGCCGGCGAGATGGGCGCCCTCGGGAATGACGTTATAGGCCGCCCCCGCATGGATCTGGGTCACCGAGAGCACGGCGCTCTTCAGCGGGTCGGCATTGCGTGAGACGATGGATTGCAGCGCCTGGACCAGGGCAGAGGCCGCCACGATGGAATCGAGACCGCGATGCGGTTCCGCCGCGTGGGCGCCGCGGCCGGTGATGCGGATATCGAAGAAGTCCGCCGCCGCCATCATCGGGCCGGGCTTGATCTTGAGCTTGCCGTACGGGCCGCTGGGGGTGTTGTGGAGCCCGTAGATCTCGTCACAGGGGAAGCGCTCGAACAGCCCGTCGGCCAGCATGGCGCGGGCGCCGCCGAGCCCTTCCTCCGCCGGCTGGAACACGAACAGGGCGGTGCCGTCGAAATCGCGCGTCTCGGCGAGGTAGCGAGCCGCGCCGAGCAGCATGGTGGTGTGACCGTCATGGCCGCAGGCGTGCATCTTGCCCGGAATCGTGGAGCGGTGAGGGAGGTTGGTCTCCTCCTCGATCGGCAGCGCATCCATCTCCGCCCGCAACCCGATACGGCGCCCCTTGGCCGAGCGCCCCTGCAGCACGCCAACCACGCCGGTACCGCCGAGCCCGCGATGGACCTCGATGCCGTAGCTCTGCAGCTGCTCGGCCACGAGGTTCGAGGTCCGCACCTCCTCGAAGCCGATCTCGGGATGGGCGTGGATGTCCCGGCGGATCGCCGTGAGGTCGTCGGCGAAGGATCGGATACGGTCGATCGGGCTCATCGGGTCTCCTCGTGATCGGACGGCTCGGGAGCGGGATTCGTGCCGTCCCGGCGGAAGGGGGTCATCTCGCCGAGAACCGAGGCCGCCTCGACGACATGCTCGCGCTCGCGGCGGAGATAGTCGGCGATGGCCCGGCGCAGGGCGGGATCGGCGATGTCGTGCGCCGAATGCATCAGCACCGGGGCGTAGCCACGGGCAAGCTTGTGCTCTCCCTGCGCACCGGCCTCGACGCGCTTGAGGCCGCGCCGGATCGCGAAATCGATGGCCTGATAGTAGCAGACCTCGAAATGCAGGAACGGGTGGTCCTCGTTGCAGCCCCAGTTCCGGCCATAGAGCGCGACGTCGCCGATGAGGTTGATCGCACCGGCGATGTAGCGTCCCTCGCGCTTGGCCATCACCAGCAGGACGCGCTCCGGCATGCGCTCGCCGAGCAGGCCGAAGAACGTGCGGTTGAGATAGGGCCGGCCCCATTTGCGCGCGCCGGTATCCGAGTAGAACTCGTAGAACGCATCCCAATGGGCCGGGGTCAGGTCGGCCCCGGTGACGTGCTCGATGGTGATGCCCTGGCTCAGGGCGTCGCGCCGCTCGCGCCGGATCGCCTTGCGCTTGCGCGAGGCCAGGGCACCGAGGAAATCCTCGAACCCTGCATAGCCCTCGTTGGACCAGTGGAACTGCTGGTCGACCCGCTGGAGCATCCCGACCTCCCCGGCCTGCTCCCACTCGCGCTCGCGCATGAAGGTGACGTGGATCGAGGAGGCCTTGGTCTCCGCCCGGAGGGCACGCAATCCGGCGATGAGGGCGGAGGCGGCCTCGTCCACGTCCTGACCCGGGGCGATCAGGAAGCGCGGGCCGGTGACGGGTGTGAACGGTACGCTGACCTGGAGCTTGGGATAATAGGCGCCGCCGGCCCGCTCATAGGCGTCGGCCCAGCCATGGTCGAACACGTACTCGCCCTGGCTGTGGGATTTCAGGTAGCAGGGCGCAAGGCCGACGAGTTGCCCCTCGCGCTCCACGGCCACATGGAGCGGCAGCCAGCCGGTCTTGCGCGAGACGCAGCCGGAATCCTCGAGCGCCGAGAGGAAGGCATGGGAGACGAAGGGATTGTGGGTCTCGTCGCCCGCCGACAGGGTCTCGGGCGACGTGGCGCAGGCATCCCATTGCGCAGCGGGAATCTGGGCGAGGCCCGTGATGGCGCGAACCTGCAGCATCGGCGCAGGGTCCAGCGCATCCTCTGATGCCGGTCCGGTCTTTTCCATCACCGCAATCTAACCCTGCCGGGCGAGGGGACAAGCGCGAGTGACGAGCACGGCCGTCGCAGGCCAGCGGTTTCGGCGGGCCGACGACGATCCATCGCCGTCCCGGGCGATTACGGCCTGAACCCCTCGAACACCATCTGGTCGGCATGCTCGTGCGCACGCTGGCGCTGGTCGGGGTTGCGCACAGTCCAGGTCATCACCGGCATCCGGCCGAGATGGCGGCTGAGGAAGGTGGCAGCGCAGGGCAGGTCATCCACCCGCCAGGACAGGAAGTCGGGGCGGCTCGCCTCGAGATGGAGCAGGTTGGCGAGCGAATGCCGCAGGCCCTCCGTCATCAGCGCATAGGCCGGATCGTCCTGGCTGGTCTCGCCCACGATCCCGCGCGGGATCCGCGGCGCGAGGCCGGCGAAAGCCTCGATCAGGGCCGGGTCGAAGGACTTCACCGCCACCGGCCCGTCATACTCCGCCACGATGGCGGCCACGCGCTCGACCAAGCGAAGGTCGCCGGTAAAGCGCGACTTGACCTCGACCACGAGGGGCACCCGGCCGGCGATGGCCGCGAGGGTGTCGGGCAGGGTGGGGATCGTCTCGGAGGAGCCGGCAACCGCCAGGGACCGGAGGGCGTCCGTCCGCGTCTCGGCCACGAGGGCGACGGCGCCGGTGAGGCGCCCCAACGCCTCGTCGTGGAACACTATCGCCTCGCCATCGGCGCTGATCTGCACGTCGCATTCGATCGCGTAGCCTCCGGCGATGGCGGCCCGCGCCGCCGCCAGGGTGTTCTCGGGGATGCCCGCCGCGCGGTCATGCAAACCCCGATGGGCGATCGGCCTGGCCGTCAGCCAGGCAGGGGCGTTCGACCCCACCGTCATTTCACCTCGAACATCGCCTCGACCTCGACGGCGGCGTCGAGGGGGAGTTCGGCGACGCCCACGGTCGCGCGGGTGTGCCGGCCGCGATCACCGAGGATCTCCACCATCAGGTCGGAGGCTCCGTTCATGATCCCGGCAAGGCCCGCGAAGGTCGGAACGGCGTTGATGAAGCCGCCGAGCCTGAGGCACTGAACGACGCCGTGGTCGAGATCGCCGATGGCGGCTTGCAGCTGAGCCAGCACGTTCAGGCCGCAAAGCCGGGCCGCTGCGATGCCCTGTTCGGGCGAGACCTCGCCGCCGAGCTTGCCCTTGTGGGCATCGGCGAGCTTTCCGTCCGCGCCGAAGCAGATCTGGCCGGAAATGATGACGAGGTTGCCGGTGCGGATGAACGGCACGTAGTTCGCAACGGGGGAGGCCGCCTTGGGCAGGACCAGACCGAGGGTTTCCAGGCGTTCCTTGACCGTGCTCATCCGTCGTCTTTCCTCAAAGCTGGCCGGGATATCGCCGTGAAAGGCGATGGGCGCTCCCGAATGCATGCGGCGGGACTGAGCATGATCGCGCCATCTCGCGCAACCCGCTGGCGTCCGGCCGAGTGGTCGACCAAACGGGCAGCCAAGTGCCAAGCTCGCAAGTGCCAAGCTCGAGCACCGGGCCAAGCGCCCCGGACATGGACCGGACCCGATCGAACGCGTCGTTCCCGGCGCCCGCCTGTACAGCCTAACCACAAGGCGTGTCGGTCCTATGAACACCCCACATCATTGACATAACGGGGCAATTCTCTAGTAATCGCAGCCGTGCCGCCCGGATTCGAGGCGGCACTTTCATTTGGTGCGGTGGCGCTCCTCGCGTGCCCGCTTTGACGAACGGGAAGTCGGGATCGTGACATCCGCTCTTCTGCCGACCTATGCCCGGGCTCCGATCGCTTTCGAGCGTGGAGAGGGTGCTTGGCTCGTAGCGCATGACGGCAAGCGATATCTCGATTTCGGCGCCGGCATCGCGGTCAACGCCCTCGGCCATGCCCATCCGCATCTCGTGGAGGCCCTGACCACGCAGGCGCAGAAGCTGTGGCACACCTCGAACCTGTTCGAGATTCCCGGGGGCGAACGCCTCGGCCGGCGGCTGGTGGACGCGACCTTCGCCGACGTGGCCTTCTTCGCCAATTCCGGTGCCGAGGCCAACGAGGCCGCCATCAAGATGGCGCGCAAGTACCATGCGGCCGGCGGCCATCCCGAGCGGTTCCGCATCGTCACCTTCGAGGGCGCGTTCCACGGACGGACGCTGGCGACCATCGCGGCCGGCGGCCAGCAGAAATACATCGACGGGTTCGGCCCGAAGGTGGACGGGTTCGACCAGGTGCCCTTCGGCGACCGCGAGGCCCTGCTCGCCGCCATCGGCCCCGAGACCGCAGCCCTGATGATCGAGCCGATCCAGGGGGAGGGCGGCATCCGCACGGTGCCGCCGGAGATGCTGCGCGACCTGCGGGCGCTCTGCGACGAGCACGGCCTCCTCCTCATCATGGACGAGGTTCAGACCGGCGTCGGCCGCACCGGCCGGCTGTTCGCCCATGAATGGTCGGGGGTGACCCCCGACATCATGAGCGCGGCCAAGGGCATCGGCGGCGGCTTCCCGCTCGGCGTCTGCCTCGCCACGTCGGAGGCCGCGCGCGGCATGACGGCGGGCAGCCACGGCACCACCTTCGGCGGCAACCCCCTCGCCATGGCCGTGGGCAACGCCGTGCTCGACGTGGTCCTGGCGGAGGGCTTCCTCGACCATGTCCAGCGCATGGGCCTGCTGCTGAAGCAGCAGCTCGCCTCGGTCATGGACCGCCATCCCGGGGTTATCACCGAGATTCGCGGAACCGCGCTGATCCTCGGCCTCAAGCTCGACGTGCCCAACACCGCCTTCACGGCGGCCGCGCGCGACGAACACCTGCTGGTGATCCCCGCCGGCGACAATGTGGTCCGGCTCTTGCCGCCGCTCATCATCTCCGAGGCGGATGTGGCCGAGGCGGTGAAGCGAATCGACGCCACGGCGGGTCGTCTCCAGGTCCAGATGCGCGGCGCCGCCGAGTAACCGACAGGCCGTCCATCCCGCACGAGATGTCCCGACGCACGATACGAAGAACGGACCTATGAATTCCCACACCAACGGGGCCGCAACCGGGCCCCGCCACTTCCTCGACCTCAAGGATTTCTCCGGCGAGGCCCTGCGCTCCGTCCTGGATTCCGCGGCTGCGATGAAGGCACGCCGCCGCAAGGGAGAGGTCGCGGCCGATCGTCCGCTGACGGGCAAGATGCTGGCGATGGTGTTCGACCGGCCCTCGACCCGCACCCGGGTCTCGTTCGACGTCGCCATGCGTGAACTCGGCGGTGAAACACTGATGCTGACGGGCAGCGAGATGCAGCTCGGCCGGGGCGAGACCGTGGGCGATACCGCCCGTGTGCTGTCGCGCTACATCGACGCGATCATGATCCGCATTCTCGACCACGACCTGATGCTGGAATTGGCCGAATATGCCGACGTCCCGGTGATCAATGCCCTCACCAAGGTCTCGCATCCCTGCCAGATCATGGCCGACGTGCTGACTTTCGAGGAGCATCGCGGGCCGATCCAGGGGCGCACCATCGCCTGGTCGGGCGACGCCAACAACGTGCTGGCCTCCTGGGTCCACGCGGCGGCGCGGTTCGACTTCACCCTCAACATCGCCGCCCCCCTCGAACTCTCGACGCCACCCGCCCTGCTCGCCTGGGCGAAGCAGGAGGGCGCGCGCATCAACGTCACCACCGACGCCTTCGAGGCGGTGGACGGTGCCGATGCCGTCGTCACCGATTGCTGGGTCTCGATGGGGGACGACGACGAGCATTACCGCCACAACCTGCTCTCGCCCTACCAGGTGAATGCCAAGCTGATGGCGGCGGCCAAGGACGACGCGATCTTCATGCATTGCCTCCCCGCCCATCGCGGCGAGGAAGTGACGGCCGAGATCATGGACGGCCCCCGCTCGGTGGTGTTCGACGAAGCCGAGAACCGCCTGCATGCGCAGAAGGGTATTTTGGCGTGGTGCCTGGGGGCGTGAGACACTGAGCGGGCGACTTGCCCATATCGTTTGACGACGGTCCCGGTCGAGAATTCCCAATCGCGCCGGTGACGGATGTGGTGTTCGCGCGCGGCTGAAGGCCGTGTGAAACGGCGGGCTCATCCCTATATTCGGTCTTGGACGCACGGTCGGCGGTTGCGTGCCATACTCGACGATGCAGACAGTCGCGATCCGCACAGCGTTGCTCATCCCCAGCGCGACCTCATCCTGAGGTGCCGCGAAGCGGCCTCGAAGGAGGTTTCCAGTGTTCGTCGCCCGAACTGGAGGCCTCCTTCGAGGCCTTCGCTTTGCTACGGCGCCTCAGGATGAGATCGAGAATCGAGCCATTCCGTTCGGTCCGCGAACCGGATGGACAAGAGACATGGAGAGGCCATGACCTCCGGACACGAGATTTCCCCGACCGTCATCGAGGGCGCGGACGACGTCGCCCTGCCGTTCTCGGTGGAGGCACTGGACGTGCGCGGCCGCGTCGTGCGGCTCGGGCCCAGCGTCGACACCATCCTGCGCCGCCATGGCTATCCCGACCCGGTGGCGCGGCTGCTGGGTGAGGCAGCGGCGCTCACCGTGCTTCTGGGCTCGTCCCTGAAATTCGAGGGCCGTTTCCAGTTCCAGACCAAGAGCGACGGCCCGGTCGAAATGATCGTGGTCGATTTCGAGGCGCCCGACCGGCTGCGCGCGACGGCGCGGTTCGACGCGGAGCGGGTGAAGGCGCTGGGGACCACTCCGCTCAAGAGCGCGGACCTGATCGGGCAGGGCCATCTCGCGATGACCATCGACCAGGGCAACGATTTCAGCCGTTACCAGGGCGTGGTCGCGCTCGAAGGGCAGAGCCTCGAAGAGGCGGCGCACCAGTATTTCCGGCAATCCGAGCAGATCCCGACCCAGGTTCGCCTCGCCGTGGCCGAGCAATTCGCCAACGGCACCAACAGCTACCGCGCCGGCGGACTGCTGGTTCAGTTCCTGCCCCAATCCATCGACCGCGCGCGGTTGGCCGACCTCCCCCCGGGCGACATACCCGAGGGCCATGCCCATCTCGGCGAGGGCGAGGTCCGGGAGGACGATGCCTGGGTGGAGGCGCGCAGCCTCGTCAACACGGTGGAGGACCACGAGCTGGTCGATCCGGAGGTTTCCTCCGAGAGGCTGCTTTACCGGCTCTTCCACGAGCGCGGCGTGCGGGTGTTCGAGGCGCAGGGCATCCACGAGCGCTGCCGGTGCTCACCGGAGCGCGTCCTCGGCATGATCCGCTCCTTCGCCCCGCAGGAACGCCGCGACATGGTCGCGGAAGATGGCCGCATCGGCATCACCTGCGAGTTCTGCTCGCGGCGCTACGACATCGACCCGGCCGAGGTCGAGGCCGGGATCGACGATCCCGCCTGAGGCACCCGCCGACGGGGGCGGCTCCCCGGCTCATCACTGGACGGCAAGCCGGGACTGTGCGCAGCCCGGCAGCCAAACACGAACCTTCGCCATAGCAAAGCTTGGGCGCATTCCGGAGATCATCAATATTCGCCGGCCGATCTCAATCATGCGCTCGTGAAATCATCGGTTGCAGAGGGGGTAAACCACGCAAGGCGCTCGATCACTCGCTAAACCGAGTGAACGGTTTTGCCACGTTCGACGTTTCGATGGCTCGAAAGCTATGGGAGAAACGTCCATGACGAAATTCGGACTGGGTCTTGCAGCATTACTGTTCTCGACATCTGTCTTCGCGCAAGGCGCGGCAGTCGGGGGATCGACCGGTACAGGCGCGGGATCGGCAGGCGCCGGCGCGCGCGAAAGCGTCGAGAGCGGGCAGGGCGGTCGTGGCGGGGCCGCGAATGCCGAACGGGGCGGGGCGCAGCGCGCAACGGAAAGCCGCGACGCGAACTCGGCACGACAGGAATCCTCCAGCCGCGATTCGGCCGGACGCGAATCACGGAACCAGGACATGCCCCGTCAGGGCGGGCGGGATGGCGGAGACCGTCAGGGCATGCGCGACGAGGGCCGGTCGATGCGGACCGAGTCCGAGGGACGCATGAGCCGCGACCGGAACGAGGTGAGAGAGAGCCGCAGCATCGAGCGGAACACGACCCGCGTCAGCGGCCGCTTCGACGGGGGCCAGCGTTCCGGGCGGTACGTGACGATTCGCGGGCAGAGGGTCGTCTACGGATCGCCGCAATATCGTCGGCTCGTGGTCGTCGAGCGCCGGGGCGGCGATCGTTATGTCCAGAACGGCCGCCGGCGCTTCGTGACGATCCGGGGTCAGCGCGTCGTCTACGGCTCGCCGGAATACCGGCGCCTCGTCACGATTCACCAGACGGGTCCGCGGCGCTCAGGCAGCCGCTACGTCGTCATCCGCGGCCAGCGCGTTGTCTACGGCTCGCCCGAATATCGGCGTCTCACCGTCACCACCGCGCGGAGCGGTCGTGACAGCGTTTCGGTGAGCGGCCGCACCACCGAGCGCTACCGTGGCGGCGAGGAGCGGGTGTCCGGCCGCGCGACGGTGCGTAGCGAAGGCGGCATGCGTCGCGACGGCAATCGTGGCGGCGAGGCCGATCGTACGGTCGGCATGCAGCGGAACGAGACCGAGCGCGGCGGCATGCGCAATGCCGGTCGCGAAGGTGGCCAGGCGGGCGGCCAGGAGGGCGGCATCCGTAACGCGGCCGAGCGCGGCGACAACGGTGCCATGAAGCCGGCCGGCATGAACGGCCGGAGCGGTGGCGCGGAGCGCGGCGGAGGCGAGGGCGGCAGAAGCGAGGGGGGCAGAAGCGAGGGTGGCATGCCGGGCGGACGCAACTGATCCGCACGCGCCTCCGACGATAGTATGACGGCGATGGGGAGGGGTCACATCGTGACGCCTCCCCTTTCCTCGTGACCGGCTTTCGGGCCGGTGGCCGTCTCAGACGAAGTGCTTCGACAGTTTTAGCCCCTGGGCCTGATAGTTCGACCCGGCATCCGTGCCGTAGAGGGTGGCGGGCCGCTCGGCCATGCGCTCGTAGACGAGGCGGCCGACGATCTGGCCGTCTTCCAGCAGGAAGGGCACATCGCGCGAGCGCACTTCGAGCACGGCCCGCGCCCCGGCGCCGCCCGCGGCGGCAAAGCCGAAGCCGGGGTCGAAGAAGCCGGCGTAATGGACCCGGAATTCACCCACCAGCGGATCGAACGGCACCATTTCGGCGGCGAAATCCGGCGGCACCTGCACGGCCTCCTTCGAGGCCAGGATGTAGAACTGACCGGGATCGAGGATCAGCGCGCCCGAGCCGTCGGCGGGAAGAGGCTCCCAGAATTCCGCGATGGCGTGCCGGCCCGGCGCGTCCACATCGACGAGGCCGGTATGGCGCTTGGCGCGATAACCGATGAGCCCTTCGAATCCGGCGAGGTCCACCGAGACGGCGATACCACCCTGGAAGGACGGGTTGGCCGAAGCGACCAGAGGGGTCGCCGTATGCAGCGCGGCGAGTTCGGCATCGGTCAGGCGCGGCTCACCGCGACGGAAGCGGATCTGCGACAGGCGTGAGCCGGTGCGCACACGGACCGGGAAGGTGCGGGGCGAGATTTCGGCATAGAGCCGGCCCTGGTAGCCCGCCTCGACCTGATCGAAAGCCTGGCCCCGGTCGGTGATGACGCGGGTGAACACATCGATGCGGCCGGTGGAGCTCTTCGGATTGGCGCTGGCCGCCACATCGGCCGGAAGCGCCAGCGTCTCCTGCAATTCGGCGATGTAGACGCACCCGGTCTCCAGCACCGCACCCCGCGTCAGGTCGATCTCGTGAAGGGCGAAGGCCTCGATACAGGCCGAGACCGGCCGGCTACCGGGCAGGAAACTCGTGCGGACCCGGAAAGCGCGAGAGCCCAGGCGCAGGTCGAGGCTGGCCGGCTGGACCTGATCCACCGCGAAAGGGGTTTCGGGGAGAATGGCACCGGCCGCATGCAAAGCCTGGATGCCCTGCGCGGCCAGGATGCCGCCGGAGCGCGGGCTTATAGAAGGCGGGCTTGCAGAAGGAGAGGGGCCCGGTCGTGCCGTGTCCTGCTTGGTATCCGGCATGGTCTCGCGTCGCCCGCTCCGAACTGGGCCACCGCCCCCGGCTGGGGATCGCGACTGCCGCATGGTTTCGCACAGTCTCTCGCGTATCCTCTAAGGGTCCCTTAACCCTCCTCGTCCCTGCCGATCCGCAACACGATCCAGGCGACCACCAGACGGGCGATGGCCCCCATGGCGATCAGGCCCGCCAGCGCGCTGGCCAACGGCGGAAAACCTGCGGGCCACAGTAGGAGCGCGACGGCGAAGAGCACGGCGCCGAGGCCTGCCGCCGGGCCGAAGGCGAGAACCACGGACGGCAAGCCGGCGATTCGGGGCGCGGGGCCGCGTCGGGCCAGGAGCGCGCCTGCCAGCAGGGCGAGACCGTCGAGCAGGAGCGCGCCGCCCAGGGCCAGGGCCGGCCAGCCGTTCCGCTCCGGCATGGTGAAGGCGAAGGCACCGGCGAGACCCGCGATCGCGAGGCTGGCGAGAACCGCACGGCCTGGAGACGGCGCCGGCCGGTGCGAGAGGGTCTCCTCGACCACGGGACACGACCTTCCGATTGGAGCGGGCTATCCCGCATTCAGCACGATTGACGCAATTTCGCCCGGGACGTACCACGGCGAAAAGGCTATGTCGCTTCGGGTGGGCGACGGTACGGGAGGCTTTGAAGGCGATGTACAAGGCCCAGACGCGCGGCATCAGCGTGACCGTCCAGCCCCGCTTCGTCGAGGAGGAATCCTCCCCCGACGAAAGCCGGTATTTCTTCGCCTACACCGTCGAGATCGTGAATAACGGCTCCGAGCAGGTCCAGCTGCGTTCGCGCCACTGGCGCATCGTCGATGGGCGCGGCGAGACCCAGGAGGTGCGCGGCGCCGGCGTCGTCGGCAAGCAGCCCGTGCTCGGCCCCGGCGAGTCGTTCAGCTATACCAGCGGTTGCCCGCTCACCACGCCCGACGGCCTGATGGCCGGCAGCTACACCATGTCGACCACCGCCGGTGAGAGCTTCGAAGCCGAGATCCCTGCCTTCTCCCTCGATTCGCCCCACGTCCGCCGCAGCGTCCACTAAGCAGGTTCACGTTGGCAGGCCAACGCTTCACCCTGCTTAGGTTTTTGCCCTGACGCAGGTTTTTGCCGCAAAACCGGGGGCCACTTTTGCGAAACCTGCTTAGGCCGATGTCGGGTGGCGGAGAACGGTTGAGCACGCTCGACCTGCTGGCGCGCCTCGTCGCCTTCGACACGGAGAGTTCGCGCTCCAATCTCGCGCTCATCGACAGCGTCTGCGCCTATCTCGACGGCTGGGGCGTGAGTTATGTGCGCATCCCCAATGAAGCGGGCGACAAGGCGGCGATCTTCGCCACGATCGGCCCGAAGATGGATGGCGGCATCGTCCTGTCCGGCCATACCGACGTGGTGCCGGTGACGGGACAGGCCTGGACCACCGATCCTTTCACCCTGCGGGTCGCCGATGGGCGTGCCTACGGGCGCGGCTCCGTGGACATGAAGGGCTTCTGCGCCCTGGCGCTGGCCGCGGTGCCTGACATGCTCGCCGCCGACCTCAAGCGGCCGATCCACATCCTGCTTTCCTACGACGAGGAGACCACGTGCCTCGGCGTCGCCGACACCATCGCCCGGTTCGGCGAGGATCTCCCCCGGCCGGGGGCGGTGATCGTGGGCGAGCCCACCGATCTCGACGTAGCCGATGCCCATAAGAGCATCGTCACCTATTTCACCACCGTCCACGGCCACGAGGCGCATTCCGCCAAGCCCATGCTCGGCGCCAATGCGGTGATGGCGGCGGCCGAGCTCGTCTCCGAATTGAACCGCATCGCCGACGCGATGATCGAGCGCGGCGACGTATCGGGACGCTTCGACCCGCCTTCCACCACCGTGCATGTGGGCACGATCTCCGGCGGCACGGCGCGCAACATCCTGCCCAAGGTCTGCACCTTCCACTGGGAGTTCCGCGGCCTGCCCGATCTCGACATGGCCGAGATCCCGGCCCTGTTCGCGGCCAAGGTCGAGACGGTGCTGAAGGACCGGCTCAACCGCTACGGCGATTACGGACGGATCGAGACCATCGAAGAGGTGGCGGTGCCGGGCCTCGCCCCCGAGCCGGGCTCGGAGGCCGAGCGGCTGGCCTTGCGGGTGGCGGGTCGCAACCACACCATCTCCGTCTCCTACGCCACCGAGGCGGGACGCTTCCAGAAGGCGGGCATACCCACCGTCGTCTGCGGCCCCGGCTCCATCGACCAGGCCCACCAGCCGGACGAGTACATCACCCTTGCCGCCCTCGAGGCCGGCGAGGCGTTCATGCGCCGTCTCATCTCGGAATGCGTCGTAACTCCATGAGCAAGTTCGCTCCCCGTACCATCGCGGCCGACGGCCCGGTGAAGCTCCGCCCGCTGGAGCGCGAAGACCTGATGTTCGTGCATCAGCTCAACAACAACGACAGCATCATGCGCTACTGGTTCGAGGAGGCCTACGAGTCCTTCGCCGAACTGGCGCAGCTCTACGAACGCAACATCCATAACCAGACCGAGCGGCGCTTCATCATCGCCAATTCGGAGGGCGCGCCGGCAGGCCTCGTGGAGCTCGTGGAGATCAACCACCTGCACCGGCGCTGCGAATTCCAGATCGCGATCCATCCGGCCTTCCAGGGCCAGGGCTACGCCCCGCGCGCCACCCGCATCGCCATGGATTACGCCTTCAGCGTCCTCAACATCCACAAGCTTTACCTGCACGTGGACAAGGACAATGCCCGCGCCGTCCGCATCTACGAGCGTTGCGGCTTCGTGCCCGAAGGCATCCTGAAGGACGAGTTCTTCGTCAACGGCAAGTATCGCGACGCGGTACGGATGTGCCTGTTCCAGCCCGCCTACCTCGCCCGACGCGGCAGCGGCGATATTTCGGAGCCGGTGCTGAAGTCGTAGCCGTCGATCCCGGAAGGTCTCTTATCGGCCTCGTGCGATCGCCTCGGCAGCGATCCGCGCTCAGGCAATGGCGAAGAACACGGCCAGCGCCCGCGTCACCGCCAGCATCGTCTCGGCATCGAGATACCCGATCCGTGCGCCGATCTTCTCACGCTTCACCGACATGGTCTTGTCCACCATGACCTGTGAGCGCTTCTTCAAGCCATTGGCCTCAGTCGGCTCGATGGTCGTGCGGATCAGGGGAGCCTCGGCCAGCGTGCCGGATATCAGCAGGACCGTGACCGTGCCGGTCTCAGCGAACGCGTCCGATTGGATGATGAGGGCTGGACGAGGTTTGCCGAAATCGCCGGGCATGGCGATGGTGACGAGATCGCCCCGCTTCATGCCTCGCGCTCAGGGAGCATATCGACGAGCGCGGCCTCCATGAAGGCATCCAGTTCCCGATCGGCCGCATCTGTCGCCGCGACGACCCGAGCCTGTCGCGCGCATTCTTCGGCAAAGCCCGCCCTTCGGGTGTCGGGCACCCAGATCTGGATGGGCCGGAGGCCAGCCGCCCGGAGCGCATCACGACGCTTGCTGACACGCTGACCGACAGTTGCCGACATGACGAGGCCTTTCCCGAGTCGTTACATGTAACGTAGGCTCCGCATGCGACCATGCCAAGGGGCCAGGACAGTGACGGACCGCCGGTCGCCGGTCTCAGCCGAAATCAGCGGCCGCGCGGTCGAGCAGCCATGTCAAGTTGCCGATGCTCGAGATGTAGCGCGCGGGCAGATCCTCTCCCTTGGCGATCCGGGCGAGGGGATCGCGCTTGCCGACCCCCGTCACCAGGACGAGAAGCTGGCGTGAGGAGGCGAGGACCGGGAAGGTGAGGGTGATGCGCGGCACGAACGGCGCGAGCCCGGCCTCCGGGACCGGCGCCACCCAGGCCTGACGCTCAGCGAGCGCGGGCTTGCCCGGGAACAGCGACGCGGTGTGCCCGTCCTCGCCGATCCCAAGGAGGACGAGATCGAAGAGCGGGCGCGCCGGGTCGAGTTCGTCGGCGCCGTAGAAGCCCTTCAAGGTCTCGGCATAGGCGGAAGCCGCCGAGTCCAGCGTCCCGTCGGTGGGAATACCGTGGAGATGGCCCTCGGGGATCGGGGCGTCCCCGAACGCCGCGCGGGCCATGTGCATGTTGCTGGCCTCATCGGTCCAGGGCACGAACCGGTCGTCGCCGAAGAACCAGTGCAGCCGGTCCCAGGGGAGGGCACCGACATAGTCGGGCCCGCCCAGCAGGGTGTAGAGCCGCTTCGGCGTGGACCCACCGGAGAGGCAGATGACGATCCGCTCCTGCTTGCTCTCGGCGCAGAGAGTGACGAGGCGGTCCGCCGCCGCGCGGGCGACGCTCTCGCCATCAGGAAAGATTTCCGCGTTGTTCGGTAGCGGGATCATGCGGCGACGCTTCCTCCTGGTTTGGTCCTTTATCGCCCGTCCGGCAGGCTATTTCGGTTCGACGTGGCCGCCGAAGCCCTTGCGCATGGCCGACAGCAGCTTGTCCGCGTAGGAGGCGTCCTCGCGGGAGCGGAAGCGGGCATAGAGGGCGGCGGAGAGCACATTGGCCGGCACCGATTCCTCGATGGCCGCGTTCAGGGTCCAGCGCCCCTCGCCGGAATCGGCGACGAAGCCGGAGAAGCCGTCCAGGGACTCGTTGCCCGCCAGCGCCCCCGCCGTGAGGTCGAGGAGCCAGGACGAGACCACGCTGCCGCGCCGCCACACTTCGGCGATGTCGCCGATATTGAGGTCGAAGCGCTGGTCCTCGGCCAGATCCTGCGAATTGGCGTGTTTCAGGATGTCGAATCCCTCGGCATAGGCCTGCATCAGCCCGTACTCGATGCCGTTATGGACCATCTTGACGAAATGCCCGGCGCCGCTCGGCCCGGCATGGATGTAGCCTTCCTCGGCGCGGGCGTCGCGGCCCTCGCGACCCGGCGTCTTCGGGATCGTGCCGACGCCCGGTGCCAGGGTCTTGAAGATCGGGTCGAGCCTGTCGAGGGCGTCGTTGCTCCCCCCGATCATCATGCAATAGCCGCGTTCCAGGCCCCAGACGCCGCCCGACGTGCCGACATCGACGTAGTGGATGCCCTTCGGCTTCAGGGTGGCCGCCCGCCGGATGTCGTCCTTGTAGAAGGAATTGCCGCCGTCGATGATGACGTCGTCCGGCTGCATCAGGTCGCCGAGCTGCGCCACCGTGGCCTCGGTGATCGCGCCCGCCGGTAGCATCACCCAGGCCGCGCGCGGCACGTCGAGTTTGGAGACGAACTCCTCCAGGCTCGCTGCCCCGGTGGCGCCCTCGGCGACCAGGGCCGCCACGGCCTCCGGGTTCTGATCGAAGACCACGGCCGTGTGCCCGTCCCGCAGGAGGCGGCGGACGATGTTGCCGCCCATCCGGCCGAGGCCGATCATGCCGAGTTGCATTGGGGATCTCCGTTGCTTTCCCCTCGCCCTTGTGGGGAGGGGTCAGGGGTGGGGGTCGTGCCGCTTGCCTCAGGAGAAAGAGGGTCACCCAACCACCCCCACCTCCGGCTCCTCCCCACAAGGGGGAGGAGAGGGCCTCAGATCACGCGACAGCCGCCTTGATCGCCGCCGCGATGCGCTTCAACCCGGCGTCCACATCGCCGCCCTTGATGTGGACGCGCAGGGCCCGGCGGCCGCGCTCGGCCAGGACCGCGAAATCGCCCCGCGCCTGGGCCGCCACCACGGTGCCGAAGCCCAGCGCCCGGCCGGGGATCGCGAGATCCTCCGACGGGTCGGCGGTGATCTGCAGGAACACGCCGGTATCCGGCCCGCCCTTGTAGGCCTGTCCCGTGGAGTGGAGGAAGCGCGGCCCGAATTCGAGGCAGGTCGCGATCTTGCGCTTGTCGCGCAGAGCGATGCGCGCCTCCTGCAGGATGGCGTGGTGCGCCTCGTTACGGGCGACGTAAGCCAGCAGCGCGGCGTAGTCGCCGTCCTTAATCCGCGCGAGATGAGCCTTCAGTGCCGCCTCGAACCCCTCTCCAGTCTGCGGCAGGGCCCCGGCATTGGCCGGGTCGGCGTAGAGGGCGATGGTCTCGTCTTCGAAGAGCGGCGTCTCGGAGGGCAGCGAACCGCTTTTCTCGGCGGCGTCGAACAGCTTCTTCGTCTCGATCTTGCTCGCTTCCACGTCCGGCTGGTCGAACGGGTTGATGCCGAGCAATGCGCCCGCGACGGCGGTCGCCATCTCGAAGCGGAAGAATTCCTGCGGCAGCTGCTCTTCGTTGGCCATGGTGATGTGGGCGACGGGGTGGCCCTCGCGCTCCAGGCTGCGCACGGCCTCGTCCTGCTGGGCATCCGCCCGGTTGTCGAGACGCAGATAGACGAAGAAGCGGTCGCGGCCATAAACCGCCGGCACGCCGACCGGCTCGCCGTCGACGGGGATGAGGCCCTTGCCGTCCTTGCCGGTGGATTCGGCGATGAGCTGCTCGGCCCAGGCCCCGAACGTGTCGATGCCCGGCGAGGCGATGAACGTCACCTTGTCGCGGCCATCGTGTAGGGCAGCCGCCGCCATGGCGGTGCCCAGAAGGACACCGGGGTTCTGGGCCGGCGGCACGGCCGGGCCGCAGGAGCGGACCATGGTCCGCGCCGTGTCGAGGAAGTCCTTCACGTCGATGCCGGACGCCGCAGCAGGCACCAGTCCGAAGGCGGAGAGCACCGAATAGCGCCCGCCGATCTGCTTCACACCGTAGAAGATCCGGCGGAAATTGTCGGCCTTGGCCGCCGCCTCCATGGCCGAGCCGGGATCGGTGACGGCCACGAAATGCGCTCCGGCCCGCTCACCGACCAGAGCCTTCATCCGGCCGAGGAAGTAATCGCGGAACACGTTGGGCTCGAGGGTGGAGCCGGATTTCGAGGCGACGATGAACAAAGTCGTCTCGAGATTCACCGCGCTTTCCACGGCGCGGACCTGATCGGGATCGGTGGAATCGAGGATGCGCAGCGTCGGGAAACCGTCACGGCTGCCATAGGTCTCGGCCAGCACTTCCGGTCCGAGGCTCGACCCGCCCATGCCAAGGACGACGACGTCGGAGAAGCCGGTCTGGCGGACATCCTCGGCGAAGGCCTGGTATTCGGAGACTCGGGCGAGTTCGTCCTCGACGATGCGAAGCCAGCCGAGCCACTGGTCCTCGTCGGCATTCGACCAGACCGTCTTGTCATGCGCCCAGAGCCGGCGGATCGAGCCCGAGGCGCGCCAGGATTCGACCGCCTTCTTCGCCTCGGCGCCGATGGCATCGCCGAGGATGAGGGTCTGGCCGTCGAGCTTGGCGCCGAGGAAATCGGCACGCTTGCCCGCCACCGCGCCGAGGAGCTTGTCGGCGGCGTCGATGAAGAGCTGAACGCCTTCCTCCACGAGCTGCTTGGCCACCGCCCCGATATCGATGCCGGCCTTGGCCAGACGGGCCATCACGGCCTCGGCGTCACCGACATTCTCCTCGATGGCGGACTTGACCGTGCCGTGGTCGCGGAACGCATCCATCGTGGCCGGCGGCATGGTGTTGACGGTATCCGGCCCGATCAGCTCCTCGACATAGAGCACATCGGAATAGGCCTTGTTCTTGACGCCGGTGGAGGCCCAGAGCAGGCGCTGCGCCTTGGCGCCCTTCTGCGCGAGCGCCTGCCATTTCGGCTCGGCGAAGATGCGCTTGTAGCGCTGGTAGGCGAGCTTGGCGTTGGCGATGGCCACCTTGCCCTTGAGGGCTTCCAGTTCCGCCTTCTCGTCCGGATCGTTGGCTTCCGCGATCTTGGCGTCGAGGGCCTTGTCCACGGTGACGTCGATACGGCTGATGAAGAAACTCGCCACGCTGGCGACCCTGGAGACGTCGCCGCCCTTGGCGCCGAATTCCTCCAGGCCGGCGATGAAGGCGCGTGCCACCTCCTCGTAGGAATCCTGGCCGAAGAGCAGCGTGACGTTGATGCTGATCCCGTCGGCGGTGAGGGCCCGGATCGCCGGGATGCCGGCCGGGGTGGCGGGCACCTTCACCATCAGGTTGTCGCGGGCCACGGTCTTGTGCAGACGGCGGGCCTCGTCGAGGGTCTCCTCGGTATCGAGGGCGAGGTAGGGCGAGACTTCGAGGCTGACATAGCCGTCGGCGCCGTCGCTCTCCTCGTAGACCGGGCGCAGCACGTCGGCCGCCGCCTGGATGTCGGCGATGGCACAGCCTTCGTAGAGATCGATGACGCGGGCATCGCCCGCATCCATGACCTCCTTCAGCGCGCCGTCATATTCCGTGGAATCGCCGATCGCCTTCTCGAAGATCGAGGGGTTCGAGGTCACGCCCCGCAGGCCGTCCTCGTCCACCAGCTTCTTGAGGCGTCCATCGGCGATGAAACCGCGGGCCACGAAATCCAGCCACACGGCCTGGCCCTGTTCAGGGAAGAGAGCCTTGAGCGGGTTCATGCAAAAACTCCTCGTCGTCGGTCGTCGTGAGTAGCGCGCGAAAGGCAGCGTCGTTCAGCACTCGTTGTCAGGATGCGCGCCTCTCCTCCCCCTTGTGGGGAGGAGCCGGAGGTGGGGATGGCTCCGCTGGCCTCCGCGGCCCGCGGGTCACCCAACCACCCCCACCCCTGACCCTCCCCACAAGGGGGAGGGGGACGTGCGTTCCGTCCTTCAGGGAACCCGCGAGACCTACTTCTTGTGCCGCGCGATCTGGTCGCGGGCGGCCTGCAGCACCTTCTCCGGCGTGAAGCCGAACTTGGTCTGCAGATCCTTGATCGGGGCCGAGGACCCGAACGTATGCATGCCGATGATCGCGCCGGCGGAGCCCGCATAGCGGTCCCAGCCGATCACCGAGCCCTGCTCGACGGCGACGCGAGCGAGCACCTCCGGCGTCAGCACCGCGTTGCGGTAGGCTTCGTCCTGACGCTCGAACAGGTCCCAGGACGGCATCGAGACCACGCGGGCCTTGATGCCTTCCGCCGTCAGCGCCTCGTAGGCCGAGACGCAGAGCTGCACCTCGCTGCCCGTGCCGATGAGGATGACCTCCGGCGTACCGTCGCAATCGGCCAGCACGTAGCCGCCCTTCGCGACGCCGGCGGCGCTGCCGTACTTGGTCCGGTCGAAGGTCGGCAGCGGCTGGCGGCTGAGGGCCAGCACCGCCGGCTGATCCTTCAACCCCATGATGACCCGGTAGGCTTCCGCCACCTCGTTGGCATCCGCCGGACGCAGGGTGACGAGGCCGGGGATGGCGCGGAGCGTCAGGAGCTGCTCCACCGGCTGGTGGGTGGGGCCGTCCTCGCCGACGCCGATCGAATCGTGCGTGAAGACGTGGAAGACCGGCAGCTCCATCAGCGAGGCGAGGCGGATCGGCGGGCGCATATAATCGGCGAAGACCAGGAAGGTCGCGCCGTAGGCCCGCAGGCCGACGAGGCCGAGGCCGTTGACGATCGACCCCATGGCGTGTTCGCGGACGCCGAAATGGATGTTGCGTCCACCCGGCTCGAAGGGCGACAGGGTACCGGCCCCCTCGAATTCGAGCTTGGTCTTGTTGGAGGGCGCCAGATCCGCCGAGCCGCCGAGCAGGTGGGGCACGTTCTTGGCGATGGCGTTGAGCACCTTGCCGGAGGATTCGCGGGTGGCCATGCCCTTGGCGTCGGCCGGGAAGACCGGGATGTCCTTGTCCCAGCCCTCTGGCAGGCGGCCCGTGAGGAGGGCGTCGATCTCTTCGGCCAGGGCCGGATCGGAGGCCTTGGCCTCGGCCATGAAGCCTTCCCAGGTGACGAACAGCTCGGCGCCGCGCTGGCCGATGCCGCTACGGAAGTTCTCGATGACGCCGTCCGGCACCAGGAACTGGGAATCCTCGGGCCAGCCATAGGCCCGCTTGGCGCCCTTCACCTCTTCTTCGCCCAGGGCGTCGGAATGGGCCTTCGAGGTGTTCTGCTTCTTGGGCGCGCCGAAGCCGATGATCGAGTTGACGACGATGAGCGTCGGCCGGTCGCTGGATTGGAGGAAGGTCTCCAGGGCGGCGGAAATGGCATGGACATCGTTGGCGTCGGCCACCCGCAGGACCTGCCAGCCATAGCTGAGGAAGCGGGTCGCCACCTCTTCAGAGAAGGCGAGCTCGGTGTGCCCCTCGATGGTGATCGTGTTGTTGTCGTAGATCCAGCACAGGTTCGACAGGCGCAGATGCCCGGCGATGGAGGCGGCCTCGGCGGCCACGCCCTCCATCAGGTCGCCATCCGAGCAGATCGCGTAGACGTTGAAGTCGAACAGCGGCAGGTCGGGGCGGTTCAGGGTCTCACCGAGGAAGCGGCCGCCCATCGCCATGCCGACGGAATTCGCCACACCCTGGCCGAGCGGCCCGGTCGTGGTCTCGACGCCGGTGGTGAAATGGTATTCCGGGTGCCCCGGCGTCTTGCTGTCGAGCTGGCGGAAGTTCTTGATGTCCTCGATGGTGATGGCCGGCTCGTTGCCGCCATCGGTCTGGGCGACACCGGCGAGGTGCAGCAACCCGTAGAGCAGCATCGAGGCGTGGCCCGCCGAGAGCACGAACCGGTCGCGGTTGGGCCAGTGCGGATGCGCCGGGTCGTAGCGCAGGTAGCGGTTCCACAGGGTGTAGGCGACGGGCGCCAGGGCCATCGGCGCGCCGGCATGGCCGGAACTCGCCTTCTGCACCGCATCGATCGCCAGGGTACGCAGGGTGTCGATGGAGAGCTTGTCGATCTCGCTCAGTTCACCCTTCGGCTTGGTCTCGGCTCCGCTCATGGTCTCGTCTTCCTACTCTTTACGGGGCTGCGGCGATCAGCTGTGCTGGGCCGCGGCGCCTTCTAGATTTGCGCCACCCTGGCTGGGAGAGCTCGCCTGGCTGGGAGAGTTCGGCTGGCTGGGAGAACCCGCCCGGTTCGGCGATGTGGCCCGGGCGAGGGCAGATTTCTCGCTGCGCTCCCGCGCCGGCCCGCTGGCACGGCTATAGTTCAAAATCGTGTTCACCAACGTGACGTGACTGAACGCCTGGGGGAAATTGCCGACAAGGCGCTTGGCTCCCACGTCGTATTCCTCGGCCACGAGCCCGACATCGTTGCAAACGCCAATGAGGCGTTCGATCAACTCCCGCGCCTCGTGGCAGCGGTCGAGACCGATCAGATTGTCGGCGTACCAGAAGCTGCAGGGCAGGAAAGCCCCCTCGCCGCCGGGCAGACCATCGGTATTGTCATCCTCGGTGTCGTAGCGCAGCACGAACCCATCGCGCATCAGGTGTTTGCCGATGGCCTCCACCGTGCCGACGACGCGCGGGTCGTCCTGGGGCAGGAAGCCCATATGGGCGATGAGGAGCAGGCTCGCATCGAGGGTCTTGGCCCCGTAATACTGGACGAAGCTGTTCAGCTCCTTGTCGAACCCCTTCTCGCAGACCTCCTCGTGGATATGGTCGCGGATCGCGCGCCAGCGATCCACGGGGGCGGGCGGCCCCTCGCCCATCTCGAAGGAGCGGATGGCCCGGTCGAAGGCGACCCAGGCCATGACCTTGGAATGGACGAAGTGACGGCGCCCGCCGCGCACCTCCCAGATGCCTTCGTCGGGCTCGCTCCAGACCTTCTCCAGATGCTCCAGCAGGGCGAGGCCCACGCGCCAGCCATCGGCATCGCCGAGCAGGCCACGCTGGCGGGCCTGGTAGAGCGCGTCGAAGATCTCGCCGTAGACGTCGAGCTGGAACTGGTTGACCGCGGCATTGCCGATCCGCACCGGCTTCGACCCCTCGTAGCCGGGAAGCCAGTCGAGCTCGATTTCGGGCAGGAGACGCTCCCCGGCGATGCCGTAGAGGATGTGGGCCTGTTCCGGATTGCCGGCCACCGCGCGGATCAGCCAGTCGCGCCAGGCCCGCGCCTCGTCGAGAAAGCCGCCATCCATCAGTGCGATGAGGGTGAAGGTCGAATCCCGCAGCCAGCAGAACCGGTAATCCCAGTTGCGTACGCCGCCGAGCTCCTCGGGCAGGGAGGTGGTGGGCGCGGCCACGATCCCGCCCGTCGGCGTGTAGATCAGGGCCTTGAGCGTCAGCAGCGAGCGCTTGAGGATCGCGTCCCAGGGCGTGCCGGACGCGCAGCGGCTCGACCAGTCGCGCCAGTAGCGGTCGGTCTGGAACAGCACCTTGCGCGGCTCGATCGGAGGCGGATCGTCCTCGTGCGAAAGGCCGTAGCTGAGGCAGAACGACTGGCTCTCGCCCTTCGCCACGGTGAAGTCCGAGACGGTGGTCTGGCCGACCCCGTCGAGGGGCGCGCGGGTGCGCAGGACCACCTTATGCGGGCCGGAAATCGCCCGCAGGTCGCCGAGCTCGTTATGGGAGACCCACGGCACCGCGAGCCCGTAATCGAAGCGCACCGCCAGGACCATGCGCATGTCGATCGAGCCGGAGAGGCCTTCGACGATGCGCACCATGTGCGACCCGTCATTGGCCGGCATGTAGTCGATCACCCTGGCCTCGCCCGCGGAGGTCACATAGCGCGTCTCGAGGACGAGGCTGCCTTCGCGGTAGCGGCGCGTGACCGTGGCCTCGCCATCCACCGGGGACAGTTTCCAGAACCCGTGTTCCTCGGTGCCGAGGAGGGAAGCGAAACAGGCGGCGGAATCGAAACGGGGCCAGCAGAGCCAGTCGATGCTGCCGTCGCGCCCGATGAGCGCAGCGGTGCGGCCATCGCCGACCAGCGCGTAATCCTCGATCCGTCCCGCCATGCCTATCCTTGCCGCCGGGCCCCCGCGGCAATGCGGTCGTCGCGCCCGTCTCGTCGACGAAGGCTCACCTAGTCCCCGACAGGGGGAGAATCCAGCGGCAAAGCTCTGAAAGAAAGGCCGGACCGGCCCGAAACCGCGCGTGACCCGCAGCGCGGTGCGATCAGGGCCGCAACGGCAGGCGGTCGACGAGCCCGGTCACGACATTGCCGAGGGCCATGGCCTCGGCGCCCACCGCCGCGCTCTGGGTGCCGACGAAGCTGCCGGCACGGGTGATCGCGGAGATGGCCGGCGCGAAGGGCAGGGCGAGATGCGGAATGAGTTCCTCGTCCGCCTCGGCCTCTACCCGGAACGGCTCGGGCGAGATGGCGGCCTTCGCGGCGACGACCGACGGGACCCGATTGGCGTCCGGTCTCGTCGCTTCGGTCTTCGCCATTTCGGACCGCGCGGAATCGGGCCGGCGTTGAGACGGCTTTACGGCGGCGGTGCGGGATGTCGCGCGACGCGGCGCGATGCTGGCGGTCGTGGTCACGAGGTCGCGCAGCGGAAACTGATCACGGAAAGCGAAAGCGGCCGGGACGAAGGCCGTGCCCAGATCGGCGGTCTCGATCGGCCTCGCCTGCGCCGTCCGGCTCTCCATCTCGACGATCCGCGTGCTGGCGGGCGTCTCGGGAATGGGCGCGGAGGGCGTCTGGCAGAGGAAGGAGGCGGCGGAGACGATCACCGCGACGACGATCGTCGGCAGCAGGGGAAGCGCCATGCCGGTCCCCGCCTCGGAGGCGAGGGCGTTCTCGACAGGCTGCGATATGCGGCACTCCACCATCCGAACACCTCACCCCGACCTTCGACATCGCCATAAGCGCCCGCGTTTGCGGCGGAAGCTGGGCCATTTCCTTTCCCGAACGTATCGAAAGGTACCTGAGCCGACGATTTGGCCACGGACTTTTTCGGCGATGCCGATTTTCGGGTAGATCCGTGCGGTCGCGCGCTGTGTTAGGTACGCCTCTTGCCCGTTCCCGCCGGCACGAACCGGCCGTCCCGCCCCCCATTGGGCTCCGATGACAGAACCTTCCTTCACCGTCGCCGTGATCGATCCGAGCCGGGCCCGCGCCGCGATCCTCGAAGAGGGCCTGCGCGCCGCCGGAATCGCGGATGTGGTCATCATCCCCGACACCGCCGACCTGCCGGCACAGGTGGCCGCCCTGAACCCGGACGTGGTGGTGATCCACCTGGAGAGCCCCAGCCGGGACATCCTCGAACAGATGTCGGGCCTGTCCCGCCATGTGGAGCGGCCGGTGGCGATGTTCGTCGACCGCTCGGACGCGCCGATGATGCAGGCGGCGGTGGATGCCGGAATCTCGGCCTATGTGGTGGACGGGCTGCACCCCCAGCGCATCCGGTCGATTCTCGACATCGCCATCCTGCGGTTCCAGGCCTTCGCCCGGCTGCAGCGGGAACTGGTGGAGGCGCGGGGCGAACTCGCCGACCGGAAGATCGTGGAGCGCGCCAAGGGCATCCTCATGGCCGCCCGCTCCCTGAGCGAGGAGGAGGCCTACAAGCTGATGCGGCGCAAGGCCATGAACGAGAAGAGCAAGATCGCCGACATCGCCCGCGCCATCGTCACCACGGCGGACCTGTTCGGATGAGGCTCGCGCTCGGATACGTCCCCCTCGTGGATGCCGCAAGCCTGATCGCGGCGGCGGAGCTCGGCTTCGCACGGGCCGAGGGGCTCACCCTCGACCTCGTGCGCGAGCCCTCCTGGGCGACCCTGCGCGACAAGCTGGCGGTGGGCCATCTCGACGGCGCGCATATGCTGGCGCCCCTCGCCATCGCCAGCGCGCTCGGGCTGAGCGGGCCGCAGACCCGGCTTTGCGTACCCATGGCACTCAACCTCAACGGCAACGCGATCACGGTGTCCCGCCCCCTGTGGGAGGCGATGGGGGCTGCGGACGACGAGGTGGAGACCGTGGCCGCCGCTTTCGCGCGCATCGCCCTGCGGCGGGAGCGGGAGGGGAGGCCGTTGACGCTGGGAACGGTGCATCCGTTCTCCAGCCACACCTACCAGCTCCGGATCTTCGCCGAGCGCGGCGGCCTCGACCTCGACACGCAGACGCGCCTCGTCGTGATCCCGCCTCCACAGATCGCCGAGGCGCTGCGGCGCGAACTGATCGACGGGTTCTGCGTCGGCAGCCCCTGGAACAGCGTCGCCGTGGCGGAGGGGTATGGCCGCATCGCGGTCCTCGGCAGTGAACTCCTGCCCGATTGCCCGGAAAAGGTTCTGGCCCTGCCGGAATCCGAGGCGTCGCGCTGCGCCCCCCTGGTGCGGGCCCTCGACCGCGCCGGGCGCTGGTGCGCCGATCCCGGCAACAGCGCCGAACTCGCCTCCCTCCTTTCGCGCGATGGCTACCTGAATGTACCGGCGCCGATTCTCGAACGGGCGCTCACGGGGGACGTGGTGGTCGATACCGACGGACGCCGGCGGCGGGACCCGCATTTCAGCCTGTTCGGCGAGCGGGCGCACCGGCCCGACCCCGCCCATGCGGATTGGTTCATCGGTGAGGCAGAGCGCGCCGGACAGCTTGTCGCCTCCGACGAGCTTCGCTCCGCAGCCCGCGCGATCTACCGCCCGGACCTGTTCGATGCCGCTCTGAGCGGCTGATCGGGGCCGGACGCCGCTTTTGGCGGCACGACAAGCCTCTCGATTGTGCAACGCACGCCCCGCCATCCCAGCCGGGCCGTACGCCTCCTCGCGCCCTCCGAACCGCCTTCGGCCTTAGAGCCGTTACAGGCTGAACGGCGTTTGGCACGGAACCTGCTGTGCCTATCCCGCTCGTCAACGGCGACGGGCACGAATGTCGGCAGAGCCGCTGACCCAAGTAACCCGTTGGCGCGCTTACGCGGCTGCCTTCGGTTGCGTTTGGGCGGCGGTTTTTTTTCGTCTTCGGGTCGACTGCTTAAGCTTCGAGGGATCGAGTTTTCCATGACTGACGGGTTTCAGAACAGCCGCCGCAGCCTCTTGAAGGGCGCCGCCGCGACCTTGTCGCTGGCAGCCCTGGCGCGCACTGCGCTGCCCGGCGGTGCCTTCGCGCAGGGGGCGGGCCCCGAGGTGAAGGGCGCCAAGCTCGGCTTCATCGCGCTCACCGATGCCGGCCCGCTCTTCGTCGCCAAGGAAAAGGGCTTCTTCGCCAAGCACGGCATGCCCGACGTCGAGGTGCTGAAACAGGCGAGCTGGGGCACCACCCGCGACAACCTCGTGCTCGGCTCCGAGGGCAACGGCATCGACGGTGCGCACATCCTGACGCCGATGCCCTACCTCATCAGCGCCGGCCGCGTGACGCAGAACAACGTCCCCGTGCCGATGCAGATCCTGGCCCGGCTCAACACCAACGGCCAGTGCGTCTCGGTGGCCAAGGAGTATCTGGACGCCAAGGTCGCGCTCGATTCCAAGGTGTTCAAGGCCGCGATCGACAAGAAGAAAGCCGCCGGCAAGTCGGTGAAGGCGGCCATGACCTTCCCCGGCGGCACCCACGACCTCTGGATCCGCTACTGGCTCGCCGCCGGCGGGATCGACCCCGACAAGGACATCGAGACCATCGTCGTGCCGCCGCCCCAGATGGTGGCGAACATGAAGGTCGGCACGATGGATTGCTTCTGCGTGGGCGAGCCGTGGAACGCGCAGCTCGTGCAGCAGGGCCTCGGCTACACCGCGCTGACCACCGGCGAATTGTGGAAGGATCACCCGGAGAAGGCGTTCGCCATGCGCGCCTCCTGGGTCGAGAAGAACCCCATCGCCGCCAAGGCCCTGACCATGGCCGTGCTGGAAGCGCAGATGTGGTGCGACAAGCCCGAGAACCGGGATGAGTTCGCCGCCATCGTCGCCAAGCGCCAGTGGATCAACATCCCCGTCGGCGATGTCGCCGGCCGCATGAAGGGCACCATCGATTACGGCGACGGCCGCGTGGTCGAGAACAGCCCCTACGTCATGAAGTTCTTCGCCGACAACGCCTCCTACCCCTACCAGAGCCACGACCTCTGGTTCCTCACCGAGGACATCCGCTGGGGCAAGTTCGACGCGCAGACGGACACCAAGGCGCTCATCGCCAAGGTGAACCGCGAGGATATCTGGCGCGACGCCGCGAAGGCGCTGGGCGTCACCGCGATCCCGAGCTCCACGTCGCGCGGCAAGGAAACCTTCTTCGACGGGAAGGTCTTCGATCCCGCCGATCCCGCCGCCTACCTGTCCAGCCTCGGCATCAAGAGGATCGCGTGATGGCCAACACCTCCACCATCGCCGTGACGGGGGCCGCCGCGAAGCCGGCGGCCAAGGCCCCGCGCAAGCCCTTCGTGACCCTGGCGACGTTCCGCCAGATCGCCGTCAACCTGATCCCGCCGATCGTGGTGCTGATCGCCTTCCTGGTGATCTGGGAGCTGCTGTGCTCGCGGCCCACCGCCGGCCTGCCGCCGCCTTCGCGCGTCGTCACCGAGGCGTGGGACATCATCGCCCACCCGTTCTACGACAATGGCGGCACCGACAAGGGCCTGTTCTGGCACATCTATGCCAGCATCCAGCGCGTCGCCTTCGGCTTCGCCCTGGCCACCGTCGTGGGCATCATGGTCGGCACCCTGATCGGCCAGTCGGACTGGGCCATGCGCGGCCTCGACCCGATCTTCCAGGTGCTGCGCACGATCCCGCCGCTGGCCTGGCTGCCGCTCTCCCTCGCGGCGTTCCGCGACGGCCAGCCCTCGGCCATCTTCGTGATCTTCATCACCTCGATCTGGCCGATCATCATCAACACGGCGGTGGGCATCCGCAACATCCCGCAGGATTACCGCAACGTGGCGGCGGTGCTGCGCCTCAACCCGCTCGAATTCTTCGTGAAGATCATGCTGCCCTCGGCGGCTCCCTACATCTTCACGGGGCTTCGCATCGGCGTCGGCCTGTCCTGGCTCGCCATCGTGGCGGCCGAGATGCTCATCGGCGGCGTCGGCATCGGCTTCTTCATCTGGGACGCCTGGAACTCGTCGCACATCTCCGAGATCATCGTCGCCCTCGTCTATGTCGGGGTGATCGGGTTCTTCCTCGACCGGTTCGTGGCCTTCATCGGCACCCTCGTCACCCGCGGCGCCACCGCCTGAACGCCTCCGCGCGGCGCGCCGGGGTCTTCCCGTCGCGCCGTGCCCCGACCGCCTCTCGCAGAGGGACACGAGACCCATGAGCTATCTCAGCATCGAGAATGTCGGCATCAGCTTCACCCGCGCCGGGCGCACCAACGAGGTGCTGCGCGACGTGAGCGTGAAGATCGACAAGGGCGAGTTCGTCTCGCTGATCGGCCATTCCGGCTGCGGCAAGTCGACGGTGCTCAACATCGTGGCCGGGCTGCTCAAGGCCTCCACCGGGGGCGTCCTCCTGGAAGAGAAGGAGGTGAACAGCCCCGGCCCGGACCGCGCCGTGGTGTTCCAGAACCATTCCCTGCTGCCCTGGCTGACCGTGCGCGAGAACGTGGCTTTGGCCGTCGAGAAGGTGCTGAAGGGCAAGAAGACCCGGGCCGAGCGGTCCGAATGGATCGACCACAACCTCGCCCTCGTGAACATGACCCATGCCGCAGACCGCCGCCCCAACGAGATCTCGGGCGGCATGAAGCAGCGCGTCGGCATCGCCCGGGCGCTGGCCATGGAGCCGAAGGTGCTCCTCCTCGACGAGCCGTTCGGGGCGCTGGACGCGCTCACCCGCGCCCACCTCCAGGACTCGCTCATGGACATCCATGCGCGGCTCAAGAACGCCGTCATCATGATCACCCACGATGTCGACGAGGCGGTGCTGCTCTCGGACCGGATCGTGATGATGACCAACGGCCCCTCGGCCACCGTCGGCGAGATCCTCAAGGTCGATCTCGAGCGTCCCCGCCGCCGCCTCGATCTGGTGGAGGACGCGACCTACACCCATGCCCGCGCCGCCGTGCTCGAGTTCCTCTATGCCCGCCACGCCAAGCCCGCCATGGCGGCGTGAGGATCGGACGCAGGTCATGAAGGAGCGTCTCGTGGTGATCGGCAACGGCATGGCGTCGTTGCGCTTTCTGGAGCGGCTGACCGAGCGCGCGCCCGGTCGCTACGACGTCACCGTCGTGGGTGCCGAGCCGCAGGCGGCCTATAACCGCGTGCTGCTCTCGTCGCTGCTGGGCGGCGAGGTCGACGAAGCGGCCTGCGCCTTTCGTGGTCTCGACTGGTACGAGGCGCACGGCATCCGCCTCATCACCGGCGCGCCGGTGACGCAGGTCGACCGGGAGAACGCCCTCGTCATCGTCGGCGAGACCCATGTCCTGCCCTTCGACAAGCTCGTCCTCGCGGTGGGTTCGCTGCCGATCCGGCTGCCGAAGCCCGGCATGGACCTGCCCGGCATCATCACGTTTCGCGATCTCGCCGATGTGGCGGCCATCCGGAAAGCGGCGGTCACCGGCGCGCGGGCCATCGTCATCGGCGGCGGCCTGCTCGGGCTGGAGGCCGCCGTCGGCCTCGCGCGGCTCGGGGTCGACACGACCCTGCTCCACGTCATGGACCGGCTGATGGAGCGCCAGCTCGACCACCACGCCGCCGGCCTGGTGAAGCGCGCCATGGAATCCCGCGGAATCCGCGTCCTCCTCAAGGCCGATACCGCCCATGTGGAGGGCGACGGCCGGGTCGAGCGCCTCGTCCTGTCGGACGGCACGGTGCTGCCGGCCGACCTCGTGGTGATGTCGGTGGGGGTACGCCCCAACGCCGTCCTCGCCCAGGGCGCCGGGCTCGAAGTCGGGCGCGGCATCAAGGTCGACGACAGGATGACGAGCTCCGATCCACGCATCTTCGCTCTCGGAGAATGTGCCGAGCATCGCGGCATGGTCTACGGCCTCGTCGAGCCCGCCTACGACCAGGCCGAAGTGCTGAGCCGCCACCTCGTCGGCGAGGACGCCGCCTATCTCGGCACCTCGCTGGCCACCAGCCTCAAGGTCTCGGGCCTGCCGGTCTTCTCGGCCGGGGAGATCGAAGCGCCCGAACATGCCGAGACGGTGGTGATGTCGGATCCCGGCCTCGGCCTCTACCGCAAGCTGATCATCGGCGACGGCAAGCTCCTCGGCGCCGTCTTCGTCGGCGACATCGCCGAACAGGGCTGGTGCAAGACGCTGATCCGCACCGGCGAACCCATCGCCGACCACCGTGACGACCTGATGTTCGGGCGCGTCCACGCCCCCGATTCCCAATCCCTGGCAGCATGATGGAGGCTTCCATGGCCGACGATTTCAACGCCGAGCAGAAGCGCTACCTCGAAGGCTTCGCCTCGGGCATCGCCGCCGCGCGCCTCACCGGCGGCCTCGCCCTCGGGCAGGGTGCCGCCGCGCCCTCCGAGCCGACCGGCCCGGACGCGATCCACATCAAGGCCCAGGACGCCACGGTGAAGGCCGGCGGCAAGCTCTGCGACCAGGAGAAGTGGAAGCGGGCGGAGAACCCGTTCGACGGCCATAACCGCCTGATCGCCGAGGCCGCCACCGGCAAGGCCCCGAAGCCGGAGGACAATTTCCGCTGGCGCTATCACGGCCTGTTCTGGCTCGCCCCGGCCAGCGGCGACTTCATGTGCCGCCTGCGCATCCCCAACGGCATCCTGCAGCATTGGCAGTTTGCCGGTATCGCGGATCTGGCCGATGCCCATGGCGGCGGCTACAGCCATGTCACCACCCGCGCCAACCTCCAGGTCCGCGAGATCACGGCGGAGTACGGCCAGCCCTTCCTCGACGGGCTGATCGACCTCGGCCTCACCGCGCGCGGCTCGGGCGCGGACAACATCCGCAACGTCACCGGCTCGCCGGTGGCCGGGATCGACGCCCAGGAACTCCTCGACACCCGGCCCCTGGCGAAATCCTGGCACAACTGGATCATCAACGACCGTTCGCTCTACGGCCTGCCGCGCAAGTTCAACGTCGCCTTCGACGGCGGCGGCGTGATGCCGGTGCTGGAAGAGACCAACGATATCGGCTTCCAGGCGGTGAAGGTTCTCGACGGCGCGGCCGTGGAGCCCGGAATCTGGATGCGCCTCGTGCTCGGTGGCATTTCCGGCCACCGCGATCTCGCCCGCGATACCGGCGTGGTGCTGAAGCCAGAGGCCTGCAACAAGGTCGCCGACGCGATCCTGCGGGTCTTCATCAAGAACGGCGACCGGACCAACCGCAACAAGAGCCGGATGAAATACGTCCTCGATGCCTGGGGCTTCGACAAGTACCTCGCCGCCGTCGAGGAGGAGCTCGGCTACACGCTCGACCGGGTCGACCCCGCCCATCTCGCCCCGCGCGGGCCCATGGACCGCTTCTCCCATGTGGGCGTCCACAAACAGGTCCAGCCGGGCCTGAACTGGATCGGCGTGATCCTGCCCGTGGGCAAGATCACCTCCGACCAGATGCGGGAATTGGCAAAGATCTCGTCGGAATGCGGCGACGGCGCCATCCGCATGACGGTGTGGCAGAACTTCCTGTTCTCCGGCGTGCCCGACGCCAAGGTGGCCGAGGTCCAGGCCCGCGTGGCAGCGCTCGGCCTCACCACGGAAGCCTCCAGCATCCGCGCCGGCCTCGTGGCCTGCACCGGCAACAAGGGCTGCAAGTTTGCCGCCTCGGACACGAAGGGCCACGCGCTCGTCATCGCCGATTACATGGAGGCCCACCTGCCGGAACTCGACGTGCCCGTGAACGTGCACGTCACCGGCTGCCACCATAGCTGCGCCCAGCATTACATCGGCGATATCGGCCTCATCGGCGCGAAGGTCGTCGTCTCGGAGGAGGGCGACACCGTCGAGGGCTACGACATCGTCGTCGGCGGCGGCTTCGGCGACAGTCCGAAGATCGGCACCGAGATCTGGAAGGCGGTGAAGGCGGAGGATTGTCCGTCCCGGATCGAGGCGCTGCTGCGCAGCTACCTCGCCCGCCGCGAGAGCCAGGCCGAGAGCTTCCAGGCCTTCACCGCACGCACCGGCCCGGAGAGCCTCCGCAGCCTCGCCGAAGATCAACCCGTCCTGAAGGCCGCAGCATGAGCGAGCACGTCATCCCCCCGCTCGTTCTCATCCCCGAGAACGCCCCGTTCAACCCGGACCAGCGTTCCTGGCTGTCCGGCTATTTCGCCGCCCTGCTCGGCCCCGCCGTGGAAGGCGCGACGGCCCTCGCGCCCGGCGATACGGGTGGCGGGCCGAAGCTCGCCGACAATGACGACGCGCCCTGGCACGATCCGTCGATGCCGCTGCCCGACCGGATGGAGCTCGCCAAGGAGCGGCCGGAGGCGCAGAAGCTCATGGCCGCCATGGCGCAGCAGGATTGCGGCCAATGCGGCTATAATTGCGCCGATTATGCCAACGCCCTGTTCCTGAAGAAGGAAGAGCGCCTCAACCTGTGCCAGCCGGGGGGCAAGGACACCCTCCGCATGCTCAAGAAGCTGGATGAGGAATTCGGCGCGGGCGGTGGCGCGAAGGCGGCCGAAGCGGGGGAGGGCGATGCCAAGGCGGAGGCGCCCCTCGGACCGCTCGGCTATTGCCGCGAGAACCCGGTGGAGGCCGTGTTCCTCTCCCGCACCCGCCTCAACGAGCCGGGCGGCGAGAAGGAGACCTGGCATGTCGAGATCGATCTCACGGGCACGCCCATCGAGTATGTGGTCGGCGATTCCCTCGGGCTCTTCCCCTCGAACCCGCCGGCCCTGGTGGATGCGATCATCGCCGAACTCGGCACCCGGCCCGAGCGCATGATCGGCGGCCAGACCCTGCGGAACCGGCTGATCAAGGATTACTCCCTGGGCGCCGCCCCGGACGGGCTCTACCAGCTCCTCTCCCTCCTCACGTCGGGGGAGGCCCGCAAGAAGGCGCGGGCGCTCTCGGCGGGCGAGGACCCGGACGGCGACGCCGCCTATCTCGACGTGCTCGGCGCGCTCCACAAGTTTCCCGGTGCCCGGCCCGACGCGGAGGTGTTCCTGGAAGCCCTCGACGAGCTGCAGCCGCGGCTCTACTCGATCTCCTCCTCGCCGAAGGCCGATCCGGGCCGGGTTTCGCTCACCGTCGACGCCGTGCGCTACAACCACCGCTCGCGGCTCCGTCTGGGCGTCGCCTCGACCCATCTCGGCGAACGCATTGCCGAGAAGACGACGGTCAAGGTCTACCTGCAGAAGGCGCACGGCTTCGCCCTGCCGGAGGATCTGTCGAAGGACGTCATCATGTGCGGGCCGGGCACAGGCATCGCGCCGTTCCGCGCCTTCCTGCGCGAGCGCGCCGCGACCCAGGCGCCGGGACGCAACTGGCTGTTCTATGGCCATCAGCGCCAGGCCAGCGACTTCTTCTACAAGGACGAGCTGAACGCGCTGAAGGACGGCAAGGTCCTCACCCGCCTGTCCCTCGCCTGGTCGCGGGACGGCACCGAGAAGACCTATGTGCAGGACCGCATGCGCGAGAACGGCGCTGACCTGTGGAAATGGCTCGAAGGCGGCGCTCATTTCTATGTCTGCGGCGATGCCAAGCGCATGGCCAAGGATGTGGAGCGGGCGATCATCGACGTCGCCGGTCAGTTCGGCGGCAAGAATCCCGACGAGGCCGTGGCCTACCTCGCCCATCTCAAGAAGACCGGGCGGTATCAGGCCGACGTGTATTAGCACACGCCGAACCATCCCCCACAGACCTCGGACTTGCCCGAGTTCTGCCTTTGACTGCCCAAGTCGGGCAGGCGCGACTTGGGGTGGGGGAGGGTGCCTGCGAAGCAGACGGGAGAGGGGCAGCGCGACCTCTCCGAATGGGGCAGTGCTCCCCTCTCCCGACCCGCATTAGCGGGCCACCCTCCCCCGCAGAGGGGGGAGGGAGATGCGCACAGCCGGCCCGACTTTTGCTGCCCTTCGAACTCTGGAACCCGCCGAGGATTTCGCCATGAACGCGCACGTCCAGGCACCCGCCGCCGTGAAGACCACCTGCCCGTATTGCGGCGTCGGCTGCGGCGTGATCGCCACGCCGGACGGGCAGGGCGGCGCGGGGATTGCCGGCGATACCGAGCACCCGGCCAATTTCGGCCGCCTCTGCTCCAAGGGCTCCGCCCTCGGCGAGACCCTGTCCCTCGACAACCGCCTGCTGCATCCCTTCGTCGATGGGGTACGGTCGAGCTGGGAATCGGCCCTCGGCACCGTGGCCGGCGGGCTACGGAAAGTCGCCGAGCAGCACGGCCCGGATTCGATCGCCTTCTACCTGTCCGGCCAGCTCCTCACCGAGGATTACTACGTCGCCAACAAGCTCGCGAAGGGCTTCCTCGGCACGCCGCATGTGGACACCAACTCGCGCCTTTGCATGTCGAGCGCGGTGGCGGCCCACCGCCGCGCCTTCGGTTCGGACACGGTGCCGGGCTGCTACGAGGATCTCGACGAGGCCGATCTCATCGTGCTGGTCGGCTCCAACACCGCCTGGTGCCATCCGATCCTGTTCCGCCGCATGGTCGATGCGCGCGCCAAGCGCGGCACCAAGCTCGTGGTGATCGACCCGCGCCGGACCCAGACGGGGGAGGAGGCAGACCTCTTCCTCGGTCTCAAGCCGGGCACCGACACCGCCCTGTTCTCAGGCCTCCTGGTCCATCTCGCGAGCGCAGGTGCTTTCGACTACCGCTTCGTCCTCGACCACACGACCGGCCTCGACGGGGCCCTGGAGCGCGCCCGTTCGATCGCCCCGGACATCGCCGCGACGGCCGCCGCAACCGGGTTGTCGGAGGCCGATGTCGGGCAATTCTTCACCCTGTTCGCGCGCACGAAGCGCGTCGTCACCGGCTTCTCGCAAGGGGTCAACCAGTCGGCTCAGGGGACCGACAAGGGCAATGCCATCATCAATTGCCACCTCGCCACCGGCCGCATCGGCCAGCCCGGCGCGGGGCCGCTCTCCCTCACCGGCCAGCCCAACGCCATGGGTGGCCGCGAGGTCGGCGGGCTCGCCAACATGCTCGCCGCCCACATGCATTTCGCGCCCGAGGAAGTGGACCGGGTCCGCCGGTTCTGGTCGGCTCCCAACATCATCACCGGCGAGGGCATGAAGGCCGTCGCCCTGTTCGAGGCGGTGGAGCGCGGCAAGATCAAGGCCCTCTGGGTGATGGGCACCAACCCCGTCGTGTCGATGCCCCGTGCCGACGCGATCCGCGACGCGATCAAGGGGCTCGATCTCTACGTCGTCTCCGAGGCCGTGTCCGACAGCGACACCGCCATGGCGACGGGCCGGAAGACCGTGCTGCTGCCGGCCCAGGCCTGGGGCGAGAAGGACGGCACCGTCACCAATTCCGAGCGGCGCATCTCGCGCCAGCGCAGCTTCCTGAAGGCTCCCGGCGAGGCGCGGGCGGATTGGGCGATCATCAGCGACGTCGCCAAGCGCCTCGGCCACGGCGAAGCCTTCGCCTATCCGAACGCCGCCGCGATCTTCCGCGAACATGCCTCGCTCTCGACCTTCGAGAATAACGGCAGCCGCGACTTCGACATCGGCGCGGTGAGCGACATCTCCGATACCGCCTATGCCGGGGCGGCGCCCGTGCAATGGCCCCTGACGAAGCGTGGGGGAAAGCAGGGCCGGCAGAGGCTCTTCGCCGACGGGCAGTTCTTCACCTTCGACAAGCGCGCCCGTTTCGTCGCCGTGCAGCCCCCGGCGCTGGCCCAGGCCGTGAGCGCGGACTTCCCCTTCGTGCTCAATACCGGACGGGTCCGCGATCACTGGCACACGATGACGCGCACCGGGAAGAGCCAGCGCCTCTCGGCTCATCGCGACGTGCCCTTCGTCGAGATCCACCCCGATGACGCAACCGCGATGGGCGTGACCCATGGCGGCCTCGCCACGGTCTCCACCGCGCATGGCGCGGCGGTACTGGAGGTGATGGTGGGGGAGGGTATGCGCCGGGGCGACCTCTTCGCGGCCTTCCACTGGAGCGGGGCCACCGCGTCGGAGGGGCGGGTCGGCGCCCTCGCGCGCGGCATCCCCGATCCGGTCTCCGGGCAGCCCGAGTTGAAGGCGACGCCGTCCGCCATCGCGCCGGCCGTCTATCGCAGCCGCGGCTTCCTGCTGACCCGCGAGCAGCGGTCGCTTCCCGCCGGTTGGTGGTGGGCGCGTGCCACGATCCAGGGCGGATCCGGGCTGCACTTCGCCACCCAGGAGAGCTCGCGCGAAGTCGCGCTGATGCTGAGGGGGATGTTCCAGGGCCTCGAGATCGCCGAATATGCCGACCACGCCCGTGGCCGCTACCGTTTCGCCGCCTATGACGGGGAGCGTCTCGTCGCCTGTCTGGCCCTGACACCCGGCGACGCGAAGCCGGGCTGGGAATCGGAGAAGACGTATTTCGCCGCGCCCGATCTCGAACCCTCCGCCCGACGCGCGTTGCTCTCAGGCCGGGCCGAGACGGCGTCGGCCGGGCCAACCGTCTGCGCCTGCCACGGTATCGGCCTCGATGTCATCACCGCCACCATCGCGGCCGGCGCCCACAGCGTCGAGGCGGTGGGTGCCGCCTGCAAGGCGGGCACGAATTGCGGCTCATGCATCCCAGAGATCCGCAAGCTGCTGCCGCAGGCGCTTGCGCGCGACGCCGCATAAGCTCATTTTCATCGGATGAGCACGCCCCGCCAGCCCCGGGAAACCCGACCCGCCGGAATCGCCGCCCGTGAGGGCGCCGGACATGCCGGTCTCGAACCGCTGGCGGTCCTGCCGGTCTTCGTGCCGCTGCAGGGCAAGCGCGCGGTGCTGGCCGGGTCCAATGGCGGCGCGCCGTGGAAGGTGAAGCTGCTCGCCGCCGCCGGGGCCGATGTCGACGTCTACGCGCCCGAACCCAGCGACGAGTTGCGCGCAGTGCCGGGCGAGATCGTCGCCGGCAGCGTCACCCTGCACGAGCGCCAGTGGCAGCCCTCCGACCTCCAGGGCGCCGCCTTCTGCATCGGCGCCATGGAGGACGAGGCCGATTGCGTTGCCTTCGTGGCCGCGGCGCGGGCGACCGGCGCCATCGTCAACGCCGTCGACCGGCCGCATCTCTGCGACGTGAAGTTCGGCGCCATCGTCAACCGCTCGCCCATGGTGGTGGGCATCTCGACGGAGGGCGCGGCTCCGGTCTTCGGGCAGACGGTGCGTGCCCGGATCGAGGGCATGCTGCCGCGCGGGTTCAAGGCCTGGATCGGTGCCGCCCGCGACTGGCGCGAGGAGGTCACGAGCCGTTTCCACGCCTTCTCCGACCGCCGCGCCTTCTGGGAGCGATTCACGGATCGCGCCTTCGCCGAGCCGGATCGCGCCCCAACCGAGGCGGACCTCGCCGAGCTTCTCGGCCAGACGGACGCCGCACCGAAGGGTGGGGCGGTGACACTCGTCGGCTCGGGGCCGGGCGATGCCGAGCTCCTGACGCTGAAGGCCCTGCGGGCGCTCCGCAACGCCGACGTGATCCTCTACGACGATCTCGTGGCGCCCGAGATCCTCGATTATGCCCGCCGCGAAGCGCGCACCATGCTGGTCGGCAAGACCGGGCACGGCCCCTCCTGCCGCCAGGACGACATCAACGCGCTGATGGTGCAGCTCGCCAAATCCGGCAAGCAGGTGGTGCGCCTGAAATCCGGCGACCCCCTCGTCTTCGGCCGGGCCGGCGAGGAGATCGACGCCTGCCATCAGGCGGGAATCCCCGTGAGCGTGGTGCCGGGCATCTCGGCGGCACAGGGGGCGGCCGCATCGCTGGGCGTCTCGTTGACCAACCGCGACTCGGCGCGACGCCTGCAATTCGTCACCGGCCACGACCGGCGCGGTGCCCTGCCGGCGGACCTGAACTGGGGGGCGCTCGCCGATCCGAGCGTGACCACCGTGGTCTACATGCCGAAGAAGACCCTGCGCGAGCTTCTCGAACGCGCCGTCGCCGAGGGTCTGGCCCCGGCCACCCCCGCCCTCCTCGTCTTCAACGCCACCCGGCCCAACCAAGCCGTCGTGTCGGGTACAGCCGCCGACTTGGCGGACCGGGTGGAGGCATCGGGCTTCGATGGGCCGGCCCTGCTGATGGTGGGCGAGGCTTTACGCCTGCACAGGCTTGAAGCGGTCGCGGCAACGCCAGAGCCGGACAAGCTGGCGATCTGACCGTCGCGCGGCGTTCATTGGACAAGGCGCGGCTTCCATTTCACCGGGAGGATGCTGAAGTCTGCCCCGTCGGTGCCCCGCTCCGGCGCGAGAGCGCCTCCCTGGCCAGCGACCGTGGCAAGGGCGGCGAGGGCTGAAACAAAGGCTCCCGGATGCGCGAACGCCCCTGGGAACGGTGTCACGACCAAACATCTGTGAATCGACGCGGTGGCCCCCCACGCCCGATAGGCTTGCACCACGTGCGATGCGTGTAGAGTTCCGACCAGAATCGGAGCCACGCCGTGAACAAGCGATTCGTTGCCCTCGCCCTCGCCCTGTCGCTCGCGACGACGACACATGCAGCGAGCGCCGACGATTCGGTGATCGCGGCGGCGACGGACTTGACCGGTGACGTCCTGTTCCTCGAATCCGGGGCGCCCGGCATGATCCTGGTGGTCGTGCGCGGGGACGGGACCTTCATCCGCGGCTACGGCGAGACCGAGAAGGGCAATGGGATCACGCCCGATGGAACGAGTCTCGTACGGCTCAACTCCATCACCAAGGTCTTCACCACGGAGGTGCTGGCCTCTCTCGCCACGGAGAGGAAGCTCTCCCTCGCCGATCCGCTGCAGAGCTTCGCGCCGCAGATGAAGGTTCCGGCCTTCGAAGGGCGCCCCATCACCCTCCTCGACCTCGCGACATATTCGGGCGCCCTACCGCGCGAGATGGGACACGCTCCCGAAGGCACGAACCCTCGCGCCTGGCCGACCCGCGACGACCGCTGGTCCTGGCTCGGCGCCTACACGCTGCCTTGGGCCCCCGGCACCGTCACGTCCTATTCGAATGTGGGGTTCGACCTCCTGGCCGATGCGGTCGGGACGGCAGGCGGCGCGTCCTATGCGAACGTGCTGCGCGGCCACGTCACCGCGCCCCTCGGAATGTCGGATACGGTTCTCTCGCCAACACCGGAGCAATGCGCCCGGCTGATGATCGGTTCGGGCCTCGGCGGCCCGGCCACCTGTGTGGATACCCAGGCGACGGGGGGAAGCGGCGGCCTCTACAGCACCGGCAACGACATGGCCCGCTGGCTCCGGCACAACGTCACCGCCACGAGCGGCGCGCTCGCCCTGAGCCACGCGGTCTACCGCCAGCGCCAATCGATGCCGGCGGCGATCGGCTTCGACGAAGCGTCGCCCATGGCGGGCCTCGCCCTCGGCTGGGTGGCCCTGGCGGCCAAGGGGAACGAACCGGCGATGCTGGCCAAGAGCGGGGGAGGCGCCGGCTTCATGAGCTACCTCGCCTTCGCGCCGGGGCGCGATGTCGGGGTTTTCGTCGTCATCAACAGCATCGATTTCGCGGCCTTCGCCACCTTGACCAGCACCGCCCACAAGCTGATCGCCGCCCTCGCGACCCGCTGACCGGGGTGGAGAAGCCGGGTCCACGGAGCCCACCGGCGACACATTGACGGTTGCCCGCATCCCCGGCCCATGCTCTTGCCGCAGCGTCTCCCCAGGAACCGGCTTGAAGGCTCCCCATGCGTCGCGCCCTTCCCCTCATCCTCTTCGCCCTCGGCCTCGTGGCGCTCGGCGTCGCGGCCACCGTGATGCTCGTGCCGAAGGCGGGGCAGGTGGCGACCAGCAGCGTCGGCGGCCCCTTCACCCTCACCGACCAGGACGGACGGCGCGTCACCGAGCGGGATTTCGCCGGGGCGACCCATCTCGTCTTCTTCGGATTCACGCATTGCCCCGATGTCTGCCCGACGACGCTGCAGCAGATCGGCGACGTGCTCCAGGCGCTCGGGCCCAAGGGCAAGGACACGAAGGCGCTGTTCATCGCGGTCGATCCCGAGCGCGACACGCCCGAGGCCCTGAAGACCTACCTCGCCAGTTTCGATCCCCGCATCGTCGGCCTCACCGGCTCGCAGGAGGAGGTCAACGCGGCCGTGAAGGCCTACCGCGCCTATGTCCGCAAGGTGCCGACCAAGGGGGACGACTACACGATGGAGCACACGGCTTTGGTCTACATCATGGATGGCCGGAACCGCTTCGTGAACGCCCTCAACCTGACGAAACCCGCCGACCAGACGGCGGCGGAACTCGCCAAGGCGCTGTAACGCGTCATGGTGCCGTGCCCCGTCATCGCGGTGGGTGCGGTGTCAGCGCCCCGCTGCGCGAGGTGCGGGACAGGCCGTGCTCAGTCTTGTTCCAGCGGTCGGGTGCGAGGATCAGCTCGATCACCCCGCGCCAGGCGGCGAGGCTGACGAGCAGGAAATAGGCCGGCAGCAGGGGCACGAAGGGGACGAGATCGTGCCAGCCCCGTCGCCGGCAGCCGATATAGGCGGGCAGCAGCATCGCCACGAAGCCGGAGACGAGGACCGTGATCGCCGTGCCGGTGGGCAGATTCGCCCAGAAGTCGCTCCCCGCCTCGATCCGGCCCGGCCACAGGGAGACCACGGCCGGCAGCATCAGGAACGGGTAGGCCAGGGCCGAGACCACCGTACCGGGGATGAGGGCCAGCGCGCAGAGGCTCGCCAGCGGGCCGAGTTCGCGGAATGTCGCCATGGGGGTGCGGCCATGGGTGAGGCTGGTCTGGAGGAAGCCCTTCATCCAGCGGGTGCGCTGGTTGAGCCAGGCCTTGTAGCGGGCCGGCGCCTCCTCGATCGTGCTGCTCGGCAGATCACCCACATCGTAGCCGGCCCGCGCCAGCCGCAGACCGAGATCGGCATCCTCGGTGACGTTCCAGGCATCCCAGCCATGGACGGCGCGAAGGATGTGGGTCCGGAAATGGGTGGAGGTGCCGCCGAGCGGCGTCGGCAGCCGCCACGCCGCCAGTGCCGGGCCGAGCACGTCGAACAGGGCCGTGTATTCGAGGGCGAAGCACCGGGTGAGCCAGGAATCGCGGGCATTGTCGATGACGAGGCGGCCCTGCAGGCAGGCGGTGCGCGGGGAGGCGCGGGCGAAGGCCCCGGCCGCCGCCCGTAACTGGCCCGGATCGGGCACGTCTTCCGCGTCGTAGACCACGAGGCAGCTTCCCCTTGCCAGGGGCAGGGCGGCGTTGAGGGCGCGCGGCTTGGTCTTCGGCAGCCCCGGCGGCACGACGACGACCTCCACATGTGCCGGCAGGGCGAGGCAGGCGAGCGCCCCCGCCGTGGCGGCATCGTCGGCCTCGGTGAGGAGCTTGATGTCGAGCTTCGCCACCGGGTAATCGAAGCGCGTCAGCGCCTCCAGCAAGCGCGGCACCACCGCCGCCTCCCGGTAGAGCGCCACGAAGACCGTGTAGACCGGCAGGTCGCCATCCGGCAGCCCTGGTCCGGGCGGGTCTTCCGGCGCAGCCTCGCCGGTGTGTCCGATGGCGGCCACGCGAAAGGTGAGGAGGGCGAGGAACCCGACCTGCACCAGGACCCAGGCCGCCGTGACGAGGAGTGCCGGCAGGCTGGCCATGGCGAGAACGAGCGCCCCGAAGATGAGACCGGCCAGAGCGAGGAGCGGCGCCACGGGGGCGGCATTGTAGGCCCAGTCCGGCCTCCTCCTGAGAAGGTCGTCCGAGGCATGGGCGGCGATTCCCGCCGCGCGTTGGGCGAAGATCGCGTGGCGCAAGGCGGTCGGCGTGGTGATCGCCGGCATCAGACCCGTCGGGCTGCGCCCCTGCAGCAATTCGGCGATCGCGCGCCCCCGAGGGGCATAGACGAACGCGGCCCCCATTCCCGGTGCGAGGGGGGCGACGCCCGCGATCAGACTGTCGGGAAACCGCGCTCCGGCGCCGAGGGGCAGGGTCCCGCCGAGGAACCGCGCCCCGAGGGTGAGCGCGAGGGCGCGGTAGAAGCGCTCCTCTTCCATCAACCCGGCCTGGATCAGGGTGGTGGCGGCATCGGTGCCGCTCGCCCGGGCCAGGGCCGCGGCTTTCGCCAGCATCAGCGGGGACGCGGCGTGGCTGAGGAGAAACGCGATCTCCGGAGGCAGTGCCACCGTTTTGCCGCGCAGGTTCCTGAAACCGACGCTCGACACCGGAACCGGCTCCCCGAGGCCCGGGAACGTGATAGGGGGAGAGCCGTGAGCCAGACGATTCCCGCGCACAACCAGTGCGACACAGATACAACCAGGCCGTCAACCCGAGGCAGGCGGTCCGCCGCCGCTTTGCTGGTGACGGCGCTCCTCGCCGTTTCGCCGGCGTCGGCGCAGGAAGCCACCTCGCCGGGCGTGACGATCCCGAATTTCTGGAATCCGCGCAGCCGGCTCGAACGGATCGAGGCGCCGCAGACGGCGCGCGCCATCCGCTTCCTCACCGACGACGAGTTCCCGCCCCTGCATTTCGCCGGCCCTGACGGCGCGCCGACCGGCTTCGTGGTGGAACTCGTCCGGGCGGTCTGCGAACGCTTGACGCTCAGCTGCACCATCCAGGCGCGCCGGTTCGATACGCTGCTCGACGGGCTGGCCGACCGGCAGGGCGACGTGGTCGCCGCCGCCATCCCGCTGACGCCGACCCTGCGCAGCCGGTTCCTCGCGACCCGTCCGTATTTTCGCTGGCCGGCGCGCTTCGCCGCCCGCACCGACAAGGGCCTTCCCGCCCCATCGGCCAAGGCCCTGGCGGGCAAGTCCGTCGGAATCGTCGCGGCGAGCGCGCATGCGGCCTATCTCAAGGCGTTCTTTCCCCAGGCGGAGGCGCGGGAGTTCACCGACCTCGCCACCGCCGAAGGCGCGCTGCGGCGCGGCGACGTGGATTACGTCTTCGCCGACGGGCTCAACCTCGCCTTGTGGATCGGCGGCATCGATTCCTCGAATTGCTGCGCGCTGGTGGGCGGCGACTATCTCGAAAACCACTATTTCGGCGAAGGCATCGGCCTCGTCACCCGCCGAGAGGATACGGCCCTCTCCCGCGCCCTCGACGAAGCCCTGCAACGGCTCTGGGACGAGGGGAAATACGCAGAGCTGTACCTGCGGTTCTTCCCCGTCAGTCCGTTCTGAATCGCCAGCCCGTCCCCATCGGAAGGTGGGCCTATCCGCGAATCCTCAGCATCCTGCTCGCGTCATCCGCCAGCCTCGTAGTTAGGTCCGCAGCCCCCGTTTCCCGTGCCAGGGACGCCGCCTGACCGGACCAGAGCGGCGAGAAATCGCCCGAGCCTCCCGCCTCCGCGCGCTGGCGCAGGGGCTGGAGCGCCACGGCGGCGGAGGGAAAGGCCGGAGCGTCGGCGCTCACCGGGCCGAGCTCCGCCAAAGCACGGTTGACGAGCCCCCGGGCGGGACGGCCCGTGAACACGTTGGTGAGCGCCGTATCCTCGTCGCGGGCGGCCCGCAGGGCGGCGAGATGAACGGCGGAGATGCCGGCCTCCGGGCAGAGGAGGTAGGCCGTGCCGATCTGGACAGCGGACGCGCCGAGCATGAGCGCCGCGGCGATCCCGCGCGCATCGGCGATGCCGCCCGCCGCGATGACCGGGACGCGCACCGCGTCCACCACCTGCGGCACCAGAGAGAAGGTGCCGACCTGCGACTCCACCGCATCGGTGAGGAACATGCCGCGATGGCCCCCGGCATCGGCCCCTTGGGCGATGATCGCGTCCACGCCGCGCTCTTCGAGCCATCGCGCCTCACGCACCGTGGTGGCGGAGGAGACGACGAGGCAACCCGCATCCCTGACGCGGCGCAGGAGGGCGGCCTCGGGGAGCCCGAAATGGAAGCTGACCAACGCCGGGCGCAGATCCTCCACGACGGCGCACATCGCCTCGTCGAAGGGCGCACGGTTGGCCATGGCGACGGGTGCCGCCGGGTCGAGACCGAACTCGCGATAATAGGGTGTCACGCGCTGCAGCCAGGCGGCCTCGCGGGCCGGATCGGCGGCGGCCGGAGCGTGGCAGAAGAAATTCAGATTGAACGGACGATCCGTGTTCAGGCGGATCGCCGCGACCTCGCTGCGCACCTGTTCGGCGTTCAGGGCGGCGCAGGCCAGCGACCCGAGGGCGCCGGCGGTCGAGACGGCGGCCGCGAGCTGGCCCCGAGGCCCGACCATCGGGGCCTGGACGATGGGATGATCCAGACCGACGAGATCGAGGAAGCGTCTGTCGGGCCACATGGCATGGTCTCCTTGGCAAGGCGTCGATCACCGTCTGTCTACACCATCGAAGGCGAAGGTTTCCGGTTGGCTCCGCAGCCGTGAGGAACGCGATGAAAAGCCTCGCCCGGCGTGGATAACCTCGCTCGCAGGCGAGTTTCACGGCCCGGTCGGATGTCGGATCGCGCGGGAACATGGTCCAACTATTGCTAATGTTTCGGCGTGGTTTGCATCGGCGCCGATGGTGTGACGGACCCTGAGGCGATCCATGGCGAGCCGGTCATATCCAGTTTCCGATGCGTCATCGGCAGGACCTCGTCCGTCGCTCGACGCGGCCTACCGCCGGATTACCTGGCGCCTGCTGCCATTCCTGATGATGCTCTGGATCCTGTCCTGGATCGACCGCGTCAATATCGGCTTCGCCAAGCTGCAGATGCTGTCCGATCTCAAGTTCAGCGAGACGGTCTACGGCATCGGCGCGGGCATCTTCTTCATCGGGTATTTCCTGTGCGAGGTGCCGAGCAACCTGCTTCTGGAATATATCGGTGCCCGCAAGACCATCGCGCGGATCACGTTCCTCTGGGGCGCCTGCTGCGTGGCGATGATGTTCGTCACCACACCGGCCTTCTTCTACGTCCTGCGCTTCCTGCTCGGAGTGTTCGAGGCCGGCTTCTATCCGGGCGTGATCCTGTACCTCACCTACTGGTACCCGAGTGAGCGGCGGGCGAAGGTGTTCGGGCTGTTCATGTCGGCCTCGGCGATTGCCGGGGTGATCGGCGGGCCGCTGGCCGGGGCGATCCTCACCGGCATGGACGGCGTGAACGGCTGGGCAGGCTGGCAATGGGTGTTCCTGCTGGAGGGCATCCCGTCGATCCTCGCAGGGTTCGTGACGCTCCTCTACCTGACCGACCGTCCCGCCAAGGCCACATGGCTGACACCGGAACAGCGGGCGCTGGTCGAGGCGGACCTCGCCCGCGATGCCGAGGCTCTGGGTCCGCGCGAGCACCGCATCCTCGCTTCCCTGAAGGATGCCCGGGTCTGGCAGTGCATCGCGATCTTCTTCTGCATCATCATGGCGAACTCGGCCCTGACCTTCTTCGGGCCGAGCGTGGTGCGCGATGCCGGCTTCACCGATCCGCTCACCGTCGGCTGGATCATGTCGGCGGCCTATCTGTGCGGTGGCATCGGGATGATCCTCAACGGGCGCCATTCCGACCGGACCGGCGAGGCGCGCCTGCATTGCGGGATCCCGGCGACGATCGGGGCGCTGGCCATCGCCCTCGTCGGGTTCCTGGTCCCGTGGAGCCCAGTTCTGGCCATGCTGGCGCTCGCCGTGGCGATCGTCGGTACGATGAGCGCGATCCCCGTCTTCTGGCAGATCCCCGGGCGGTTCCTGGCGGGCTCGGCCGCCGCGGCCGGCATCGCCCTGATCAATTCGGTGGCCAACCTCGCAGGCTTCGGCGCCCCCGCCCTCATGGGTTACCTGCGCGAGCATACCGGCTCGGCCTCCGCCGGCCTGTGGCTGATCGCGGCCTTCGAGCTCGCGACGATCGTGCTGATCCTCGCCTTCGTCCCACCCGCCACCCCGGCGCTGGAGCGCCGGGGTGGCGG
>NZ_JADIJP010000034.1:0-42953 GCF_017355285.1 Methylobacterium sp. SD274
CCCCCCTCTGCCCGCCGGGCGGGGAGAGGATCGCGGACACCTTGTCGTGTCCGCGATGAGCGCAGGCGAAGCCGGAGCGAGGGTGAGGGGGTATCGCCGAATGAAGCTCTTCCGGAAGCCCCCCCTCGCCCCCGGCTGCCGCCTCGACACGCTCCCCGGCCGTTCTAGGATTTCGCCCGCAGCGGCAGCGACGGCTGCTCCCTCTATCCGGGAGGGTCCGACGTATGGCGTGACGGGCTCACTCTCCTGAAAGGAGAGGGTTGGGGTGAGGTGTGGTCCGTGTCCGGAGAGGTCGCACACCTCACCCTGTCCCTCTCCTTCCAGGAGAGGGGACCCGCGCTCTATGTGAATAGCGTAGCCCGTTGCGGGGAGCGCGCTCCACCTCGGCGGGCCGAGTGAGCCCCCGATCCCCGATCCCCGAACCTATGTCTTCAACGGGTCGTGGCCCCAGTTCATCAGCGAGAGACGCCAGGGTGAATCCTCCACCGCGTCCTTGTCTTCCGGGCCGCCCTGTTTGAGGTGGCGGTTCACGTAGCCGGTGACCTTGCGCATGTGGGCGTAATCGTCGTCGGTGAGATCGGCCTTCTTGGCCTTCAGGATCGCGACGATGCGCCGGCCCGAGGCGTGGCCGGTGGATTCGGACGCGCCGTCCTTCTTTTGCCCGACCGAGCGGCTCTGCTCGCTGTCGAGGAATGTCTCCAGGGCGGCGGGCGTCATGTTCACCGCCTCCTTGAACGCGCGCCAGGTCTCGTCGTGGTCGTCCTTGCTCACCGTTCGCCTCCGTCGCATCGGGTCTGGGTCAAGCGGGAGGCGCGGGGCGGGTTCCTCGGGGTTGGAGGGGCGAATGGTCACGAGGTGTGGCCGCCCTCGCCGTCATCCTGGGGCGCCACAGGCGAGCCCAGGATCCAGACGCGGTGACGGCCTTCGCCGGATAAGGGTTCGCGGTTCTGGATCCCGGGCTCTGCTGCGCAGCCCCGGGATGACGGGGGTGATCTTCCCCCCCTCGCGTCACCACCAACCCTTGACCCGCGCGCATCGTCCGCCATAAAGAACTTCTGTTCGTTTAAGCGGAACGGGGGCGTGGCTCCTCTTCCGTCTGGCCCGGCACAGGCGCTAGAACGACGTCCAGTGCGTGCCCGCCGGCCCCCGGAGTAAGTGATGACCGACCGTATCCCAGGCTTCAACACGCTGGCGATCCATGCCGGCGCCGCTCCCGATGCCACCACGGGTGCGCGGGCCACGCCGATCTACCAGACCACGTCCTTCGTGTTCGACGACGTGGACCACGCCGCCTCGCTGTTCGGGCTGCAGGCCTTCGGCAACATCTATTCGCGCATCACCAACCCCACCAACGCGGTGCTGGAAGAGCGCATCGCGGCGCTCGAAGGCGGCACCGCCGCCGTGGCGGTGGCCTCGGGCCATGCGGCCGAGTTCCTCACCATGCACGCGCTGATGCAGCCGGGCGACGAGTTCATCGCGGCCAACAAGCTCTATGGCGGCTCGATCAACCAGTTCAACCATTCCTACAAGAGCTTCGGCTGGAACGTGGTCTGGGCCGATACGGACGACCCGGATTCGTTCGAGCGGGCGATCACGCCGCGCACCAAGGCGATCTTCTGTGAATCCATCGCCAATCCGGGCGGGGTCATCACCGACATCGCCGCCCTCTCGGTGATCGCCAGGCGCCACAAGATCCCGCTCATCGTCGACAACACCATGGCGACGCCGTACCTGATCCGCCCCTTCGAGCACGGGGCCGACATCGTCGTGCATTCGGCCACCAAGTTCTTAGGCGGCCACGGCAATTCCATCGGCGGCCTCGTGGTCGATGGCGGCACCTTCGCCTGGGCCGGCGACGACCGCTACCCGATGCTGTCGCAGCCGCGCCCCGAATATTCCGGCATGGTCCTCTCCGAGACCTTCGGCAATTTCGGCTTCGCCATCGCCATCCGGGTGCTGGGCCTGCGCGATCTCGGCCCGGCGCTCTCGCCGTTCAACGCCTTCCTCATCCTCAACGGCATCGAGACCCTGCCGCTGCGGATGCAGCGCCATTGCGACAACGCGCTCGAGATCGCGACCCATCTCAACGCCCATCCGGCAGTGGAATGGGTGAGCTATCCGGGGCTGGAGACCGACAAGTATCACCAGCTCGCCCGGCGCTACACGCCGCTCGGCTCCGGCTCGGTCTTCACCATCGGCCTCAAGGGCGGCTACGAGGCGGGCGTGAAGCTGGTGGCCAATCTCCAGCTGTTCTCCCATGTGGCGAATATCGGCGACACCCGCTCGCTGGTGATCCACCCGGCCTCCACCACCCACCGCCAGCTCACCGACGCACAGAAATCCGCGGCCGGCGCCGGGCCCGAAGTTGTGCGGCTCTCCATCGGCATCGAGGACCCGGCGGATCTGATCGAAGATCTCGACGCGGCGTTAAGCGCTTGATTTTGCTGGCAGGCCTGGGCGCGATCCCGGCCCGACGCCCCCGGGTTGACCCTCGGCGGCGTCGGGACTACCCCGCGAACCATTCCTCCATCGAGATCGTTCGCATTGCATGACGCATGATCCTTTCGAGACTTCCGGCGAGCCCCCGGTCATCCTTGTCGTCGAGGACGACGGCCTTCTCCTGATGGAGGCGGCCGATACCCTGGTCGATGCGGGGTTCCGCGTCCTCGAAGCGCCGCAGGCCGACAAGGCGCTCACCATCCTCGAACGCAACGAGGAGATCGACCTGCTGATGACCGACGTGGACATGCCGCAGGGCTCCATGGACGGGTTCGCGCTGGCCCGCCTCGTCGCCCATCGCTGGCCGACCATCCCGGTCCTCGTCGTGTCCGGCATGGGCACGCCCGGCCCGCACGACATGCCCGAGGGCGCGCGCTTCATCCCGAAGCCCTACGCGCCCAACACCCTGGTCCGGACATTGCGGGCCTTCGCCAGGCGCGCTGCCTGACCCCGCCACCCCTTTCGAAGATCGCGACGCCCATCATGGCCACCGAGACCCGCCCGCTCCGCTTCGCCACCCAGGCCGTCCATGCCGGCGCGGCACCCGACCCCGCCACGGGCGCGCGCGTCCAGCCGATCTACTTCACCAACGGCTTCGTGTTCGAATCCACCGAGCAGGCCGCCGACATCTTCGCCATGCGGCGCACCGGCTTCTCCTATTCGCGCGGCTCGAACCCCACCGTGGCCGCCCTGGAGCGCCGGGTCGCCGCCCTGGAAGGCGCCAAGGCCGCCGTGGCCGTCTCGTCGGGCCAGTCCGCCCTGCTTCTCGTGCTGATGACGTTGATGAAGAGCGGCGACGCCTATGTGGCCTCGCCGCGCCTGTTCGGTGGCTCGCTCGGGCTGATGAACCGGCTCGATGCCCGCTACGACCTCAAGCCGCTCTTCGCCAAGGGCCTGACGCCGGCCGATTTCGAGGCCGCGATCACGCCGGAGACGAAGGCCATCGTCTGCGAGTCGATCGTCAATCCCTGCGCCACGGTGATGGACATCGCCGGCATCGCCGAAGTGGCCAAGCGGCACAACTTGCCGCTGGTGGTGGACAACACCCTCGCCTCCCCGGCGCTGATCCGGCCCATCGAGCACGGGGCCGACATCGTGTTCCACTCGACCTCGAAATTCCTCGGCGGGTCCGGCCAGACCATCGGCGGCATCATCTGCGATGCCGGGACCTTCGATTGGCCGGCGGCGGAGGGGCGCTACAACCTCATCACCGAGCCCTGGGCCGATTACGATGGCCTCGTCGTCTCGGACCGCTTCCCCGATTTCAGCTTCGCGGTCGCCTGTCGACTCTTCGGCCTGCGCGATCTCGGCCCCGGCCTGTCGCCGATGAACGCCTTCCTGACGCTCACCGGCATCGAGACCCTGCCGCTGCGGATGAAGCGGCATTGCGAGAATGCGAAGGCCGTCGCCGCCTTCCTCAAGGACCACCCGGCGGTGGCATGGGTGAGCTATCCGGCGCTGCCCGGCCAGACGGGCGAGGAACTGGCCGCCCGCTACGTGCCGGAAGGGCCGGGCTCGATCTTCACCTTCGCGCTGAAGGGCGGCCAGCCGGCGGCGGTGAAGTTCATCATGAGCCTGGAGCTCGTCTCGCATCTCGTGAATATCGGCGAGATCAAATCCCTGGCGATCCACCCGGCCACCACGACGCACCGCCAGCTGAGCGATGCCGACAAGGCGGCGGCGCTGGTCGGCCCCGAGACCGTCCGTCTCTCCATCGGTCTCGAAAATGCCGAGGATCTGATCGCCGATATCGCCCAGGCGCTGGATCAGGTCGATGCCTGATCAGGCGAATTTGAGCTCGGTGGTGGCTCCGCTCTTCGGCTGCGCGACAGCGCCGCCATGGTGCTTCAGGAACCACGGCACCCGGCTCTGCGGCATGGGCTTGCTGTAGAGATAGCCCTGCGCATAGGCGCAGCCCTGTTCGCGCAGGAAGGTCGCCTGCGCCTCGGTCTCCACGCCCTCGGCGGTGACGTTGAGGCCGAGGCTCTGGCCCAATTGAACCACCGCAGTGACGATGGCGGCGTCGTTCGGGTCCCGCTCCAGATCGCGCACGAAGCTGCGGTCGATCTTGATCTCGTCCAACGGATATTGCTTGAGGTGGGTCAGCGACGCGTAGCCGGTCCCGAAATCGTCGAGCGCAACGCGTACACCGGCGCTGTGCAGGCTCGCCAGCACCGCCGAGACTCGGTCGCCATGGCCGCCGAGCAGGACCGTTTCGGTCACCTCCACGCCAATCCGGTCATGGGAGAGGCCCACGGCGGCCAGATCGGAGATCAGGTTCTCGGCGAGGTTCTCCTGGGCGAACTGGGCCGAGGACAGGTTCAGGAATACCCGGCCGGGATCGTACCCTTGCGCGATCCAGCTTGCCAGATCGGCGAAGATCTGGCGCGCGAGGACGGTCCCGACCGCGACCCCGATCTCCGCGTCGTCGAACACCGTGGAGAAGCTGGCGGGCGCCAGTAGTCCGCGGCTCGGATGCTGCCACCGCGCCAGGGCTTCGAACCCGATGATCTCCCCCGTGGCGAGGCCGATCTTCGGTTGATAATACGGAATCAAGCCGCCGACTTCGAGGGCCGACCGCATCTCGCGGGCGACGGAGACGCGGTGCTCGATATCCGCCCGAAGCGCCGGGACGAACAGCGTCGCCCGGTTCCGCCCGGCCGCCTTGGCCGCGTAGAGGGCGAGGTCGGCATTGGTGAAGAGGTCGGTCGGATTGGCGGCGTGTTCCGGGAACAGGGCGAGGCCGAGACTGGCACGCGGCGAGACCACACGCCCCGAGACGGCCATCGACGGTTTCAGGACCTCGAGGATCGCCCGGGACAGGGCGTGGATGCGCCGGCTCGGCTGATGGCGATCCTTCTCGCACAGGGCGATGATGACGAATTCGTCGCCGCCGAGCCGGGCGACGAGATCGTGCTCGCCGATGATGTTGCCGAGGCGCCGGGCGACCTCCTTGAGCAGGGCATCGCCCGCATCGTGCCCGAGGGTGTCGTTCACCTCCTTGAACGCATCGAGATCGATCAGGATGAGGCCGACGCGCTGGCCGGATGCCTCCGCCTTGCTCAGCGCGGCGTCGAGGGTCGTCTGGAACAGGGCGCGGTTCGGCAGACCGGTGAGGACGTCGCGCTGGGCGGCGAGGCGGATCCGCTCCTCCACCGCCTTGCGGCTCGTCATGTCGACGAGGCTGGAGATCACACGGGTCGCGCCGTCCATCTCCACGATGACCGCCGACAATAGGGCGTCCCGGCGTACACGGCCCGAGACGCCCGTGGCGATCTCGATCTCGCTGGCGGTTCCGCTCCGGTCGAGTTCCGCCTGGATCACGCGCCGGGTCGGCCCGTCGACCAGATCGCGTATTGTGTATCGGGTCAGCTTTTCGCCATCGTCGAGTCCGTAGAAACAGCTCGCGGCGTCGTTGGCATCGACGATCTGGCCGTCATCGGCGCGCGACACCACGATTGGAATCGGCGCTGCCTTGAACATCGTCTCGAACAGGCGCCGGCTTTCCGCCAGTTCCGCATTGGCGCGCCGCTCCGCCTGGGTCGCGGTCCATTCCAGACGCCTCAGGCGGTTCGACCGCACCACGAATAGCAGCGTGGCGACGTTGGACAACAGGACCGCGAGACAGATGCCGAGGGCCGTGGACGGCATCGGCGGCGGCAGGAAATAGCCCGCCACCAGCGCGGTGGAGGCGATCGCGCTCGCCGTCAGGCTCCAGAGAAAGCGCGTCGGCATGACGATCATGTAGATCGCCGGAAGCAGCAGCATCACGAAGAGCGCGATGTCGGATCGCGACGAGCACAGGACCGCGACGCATCCGGCGACGAGGATCTCCCATGTCACCATCACCACCTGCAGCCTGCCGAAACCGGTGACCTTCCAGGTCGCCAGCAGGCTGGCGAGGGACAGCACGATGATACCGGCGCGGGCGGGTACGGCGACCCAGAAATGGATCTGCCCGGCGAAGCGCCAGTCGCTGAGCAGGAAGAGCGTGTTGAGGAGAATGGCGCAGAGAAAGATCAGGCGCGCATGGCGCAGGGTCTCGGGAAAGCGCTCGTCCTGAAACGCCCTTTCCCGATCGACCGAGACGAATTCGCCGCCGATGGCGTTGAGTCTATGCTTCCACATGGCGCCCGACACTCGCATGCAAAAGTCGCGCAGGCGTTAAGAACCAACTAGATTGATAACATTTATCAGCCTGGAGGCTTAGTTCGGGTCAGGGCGCGCAATGCCCCGCGAAACGTCCTGACATCCTGTTCGGTCATTGCCATGCGATGCAGCATGTCGCGCATGTTGCGGGCGATGACATCCCGCTTTTCGGGCGGGTAGAATCCGCCCGCGTCGAGGCTGCCTTCCAAGCTGGCGACGAGGGAGGCCATCGCCTCGCGCGTGGCGGGCGGGGATTGCATCTCGCCGGTGAAGGGGAGCCGGGCCTGGCCCGAGGCCTTGCGCCATTCGTAGCCGACGAGGAGCACCGCCTGGGCGAGGTTGAGGGACGGAAAGTCCGGGGAGACCGGAAAGGTGACGATGGCGTCGGCCAGCGACACCTCGTCGTTGGTGAGCCCGATCCGCTCGCGGCCGAACATCACGCCGACGCGCTGTGCCGTCCGCGAGGCCATGTCGGTCATCGCCTCGTCGGGACCGTAGGCGCGCTTCATCTGCCCGCGCTCGCGGGCCGTGGTGGCCAGGAGATAGTTCAGATCGGCGATGGCCTCCGGCACCGTGGCGAAGACGGTGGCGCCGTCGAGGACATGCGTCGCCCCTGAAGCGGCCTCCCGCACGCCCTTCTTGGGCCAGCCGTTCTTCGGCGCCACGAGGCGGAGTTCGGAGAGGCCGAAATTGGCCATGGCGCGGGCGACCATGCCGATATTCTCGGCCAGCTGCGGTTCGACCAGGATGATGACGGGGGCGATCATCGACGCCCTCTGCCACGGGTCGGCCCGGACGGAAAGTCCATCTGAGGAGGATGGGGAGCCGCGGGCACCGTCGGCGCCGCGGCTCCCCCGTTCGCAGTGGAAACGCTCAGATCTTACCGTCGAGACCCATCTGGTAGTATTTGTGGATGATCTTGTCCTGGTTCTCGAGGAGCCAGTCGATCGAGGGCTCGTTGGTCATGGCCTTGCGGATCGCTTCCGTCATGCCCTTGCGCTGGATCTCGAACAAAGCCTTGTGATCGACCGTCTCGGCCTCGATCACGCCGGGGCTGAGCCAGACCGAGCAGATGATGCCGAGATCGTTGGCCTTCTCCTTGGGGATATAGCCGAGGCGCACCGCGTCGAGGACGCCGTTGGCGATGGCGAACTGCACCGTGCCCATGAGGATGGAGGTGTATTTGCTCTCCGTGACGCTGACCTTGGAGACGCAGAGCGTCACCGGCCGCACCATGATGTCGGTGTTCAGGAGCGCGAAGACGCGGCTGTGGCCCACCACCTGATCGCCCGTGAGGGTGGCGAGCGCCGTGCCGACCGGCCCGTCGAGTTCGCCGATGATGACCTCCGGCTCGGAGGCGGTGTTGGGCGGCCCGCCGGCGACCAGGGCCTCGCCGGCCCGCAGGATGATGCGTTCGCTCATGGAGATATCCTTCACAGAAATCGGAATGGGCCGCAGATTCCCGGCCCGAGGGCGGATGTCCAGAGCCGGCCGGGAATTATCTCGGTCCCCGACGCAGTTCCCGATCTGTAAGGGGCACGGCTTTCGCGTCCTGTTGCAGCGCGCTATGACCGCGGGCGAGCGGGAGCGCGGCCGGTCCCGGCCGCGTGATGAGAAAGGTTCTGAGGATCATGTCGAAGATCAAGGTGGCGAACCCGGTCGTCGAACTCGACGGCGACGAGATGACCCGGATCATCTGGAGCGAGATCAAGAACAAGCTCATCCATCCCTATCTCGACCTCGACCTCGATTATTACGACCTCGGTGTGGAGCACCGCGACGAGACGAACGACAAGGTCACCGTCGATGCGGCGGAGGCGATCAAGCGCCACGGCGTCGGCGTGAAATGCGCCACCATCACCCCCGACGAGCAGCGGGTGGAGGAGTTCAAGCTGAAGGAGATGTGGCGTTCGCCCAACGGCACGATCCGCAACATCCTCGGCGGCGTGATCTTCCGCGAGCCGATCATCTGCAAGAACGTGCCGCGCCTCGTGCCGGGCTGGACCCAGCCCTTCGTCATCGGCCGCCACGCCTACGGCGACCAGTATCGCGCCACGGACTTCAAGGTGCCCGGCAAGGGCCGCCTGACCATCAAGTTCGAGGGCGACGACGGCACCATCATCGAGAAGGAAGTCTTCAAGTTCCCGGCCGCCGGCGTCGCGATGTCGATGTACAATCTCGACGAGTCGATCCGCGATTTCGCCCGCGCCTCGCTGAATTACGGACTCGCCCGCAAGTACCCGGTCTACCTCTCGACCAAGAACACCATCCTCAAGGCCTATGACGGCCGCTTCAAGGACCTGTTCCAGGAAGTGTTCGACGCCGAGTTCAAGGCGAAGTTCCAGGCGCTCGGCATCACCTACGAGCACCGCCTCATCGACGACATGGTGGCCTCCTGCCTCAAATGGTCCGGCGGCTACGTCTGGGCCTGTAAGAACTACGACGGCGACGTGCAGTCGGACACCGCCGCCCAGGGCTTCGGCTCGCTCGGCCTGATGACCTCGGTGCTGATGACGCCGGACGGCCAGACCGTCGAGGCCGAGGCCGCGCACGGCACGGTGACGCGCCACTACCGCGAGCATCAGAAGGGCAAGGAGACCTCCACCAATTCCATCGCGTCGATCTTCGCCTGGAGCCGTGGCCTCGCCCACCGCGCCAAGCTCGACGACAACGGCGACCTCGCCAAGTTCGCCAACACGCTGGAGAAGGTCTGCGTCGATACGGTGGAAGCCGGCTTCATGACAAAGGATCTCGCCCTCCTCGTCGGCCCCGAGCAGAAGTGGCTGTCCACCACCGGCTTCCTCGACAAGGTCGACGCGAACCTCAAGACCGCCATGGCCTGAGCGCGCAGTGCGGGTTCCCCTCTCCCCGCCGGGCGGGGAGAGGACGTCGTCCTCCCCTTGTCGGGAGGCGACGTGAGCCCGGCAGGGCGAGGGTGAGGGGTCTCTCCGGGTATGGCTCCTTCGGGCGAGCCTCCTTCGGACTCGCCCCCTCACCGTCGGCTGCCGCCTCGCCACGCCAACGACAAGGTCGCTGCTTCCCTCTCCCCGCGTGCGGGGAGAGGGGAACGCGCGGCCATCGTTCGCTTAGGATGAGGGCCTTGCCGCCTCGGCGTTGCGCTTGCGGGTCGCGGCGGCTTTCTTTGCCGAGGCCGAGCGTTGCTCGGCGGTGCGAGAGGCCGAGGCCTTTCCGCCGGCGGCTCCGCCCTTGTGGGCCGCCGGGTGGGAGCTCGACTTGCCCCTCCCCGATCCGCCCGGATGCTTGCCGCCGCCATCGTCCTTGTTGACGGTCGCCCAGGCGCGGGCCTCGGCCTCTTTCTCCGGTACGCCGCGCTCTTCGTAGGATTCCGCGATGTGTTCGGCCTTGCGGATCTGCTTGTCGGTGTATTTCGACTTGTCACCCTGTGGCATGGCGAGTTTCCCGTATCGGGCCCCTCGCCGCTGCCTCAGCTGTCGTCGTTCGGACCGTCCAGGATGGCGCGAACGCGGCGGATGAGATCGGTACGGCGATAGGGCTTGTTCAGAAGGTCGAACTCCGAACCCCCGGCATCGGTTCGCTCAAGACTCGCCTCGGCGTAACCGGTGGTCAGCAGGACCTTCAATCGAGGTTGCCGCCGCCTGGCCTCGCGGGCGAGCATGATGCCGTTCATCCCGCCCGGCATGATGAGGTCGGTGAACAGCAGGTCCACCGAACCGCTCGAGTCCAGGATCTCCAGCGCCTCACGGCCGTTCTGGGCCATCAACAGCGTGTAGCCGCTATCGCGCAGGATGGTCCGCGCCAGTTCGGCCACGTCCTCGCGGTCGTCGACGATGAGGATGGTCTCGGTCCCCTGGCGATCGACCGGCCCCGATACGGCGCGGTTCGGCTCCCGGTCGTCCTCGGCGGCGGCGGGGAAGGACAGGCGGACGCGCGTTCCCTTGCCGACGACGGACTCGATCTGCGCCGCGCCCCCGGATTGCCTGGCAAAGCCATAGACCATCGAGAGGCCGAGCCCCGTGCCCTTGCCCTCGTCCTTCGTCGTGAAGAACGGCTCCATTACCCGCGCCAGGATCGGCGGCGGGATTCCCGCCCCGGTATCCGTGATGGTCACGGTGACGTAGCGGCCCTCGCCCAGGGAATCCGATCCGCCGAAATCCTGTGAGCCCAGATCCTGCGCGCCGATATCCCGGTTTTCGGTGGAGATGACGACGGTGCCGCCCTCCGGCATGGCATCGCGAGCGTTGATGAGGATGTTGAGCAGGGCGACCTCGGCCTGAGCCGGGTCGACACGGCAGTTCCAGAGGTCTTCGCTCAAGTCGAGCCGCAGCGTGATCGCGTCACCGAGGCTGCGCGCGGCCATATCCTCCATGCCCTTCACGAGGGCGTTGAGATGGACCGCGCGGCCGTCGAGACGCTGCTTGCGCGCGAAGGCGAGAAGCTGCTGAGTCAGGGTGGTCGCCCGTTCGGCGGCGGTACGGATATTGTCGGTGGCGCGCCGAAGGCGGTTACGGTCCGCATCCGGACGGTCGAGACCGTGGCTCAGAATATCGATGTAGCCGACGATGACCTGGAGAAGGTTGTTGAAGTCGTGGGCGATGCCGCCGGTCAGCTGGCCGAGCGCCTCCATCTTCTGGGCCTGCCCCAACGCCTCCTCGACGGTGCGGCGGCGGGAGACATCGAGCTGCGAGGCGAAGAAATACACGAGGTCGCCGGCCGCATTGTAGATCGGCGCGACGAACAGCGCGTTCCAGAAGGTCGATCCGTCCTTGCGGTAGTTGATGATCTCGGTGGTGAATTCCCGCCTAGCCTGGATCGCCTCGCGGAGGGCGTTCACGCTTTCCCGGTCGGTGTCCGGTCCCTGCAGGAAGCGGCAATTGCGACCGATGATCTCCTCGGTTGCATAGCCTGTCAGACCCAGGAAGGCCTTGTTGACGAAGACGATCGGATTGTCGTCCTGCCGGGGGTCGGTGACCACCATCGGCATCCGGGTCGCCTCGACAGCGGTGAAGAAGATGTCGCTCGTGTGATCGGCGATCTCCGACACCGCCCCGGTTTTCACGCGCGGCGGTTCACCTGCAGGCGGTTTCTCGGGGCTCTCGGTCATCATCGGTCGGTTGTTTTGCCAGGCAATGAATGTGGGTCAGGAATGCCCAACGGCTGGCGCTTCATCCGTTTCCCTCGACAAATCCCGCGATGACGACGCAGGTGCCGACGGCGCCCGCGTCGTCATCGATCGAAATGGCCCGGAGTCGCGCCCGACCGCTTGGGTCGGGACGCATCTCCAAGCCTTTGTTCCGCCGCGCCCGTCCTGGCCGAAGCAGCATCCACTTCGTCGGTGCGCGCTTCAGGTCGCCGAGGGGGCGAAGCGCACGCTTTCGATATTGGCGCGTTCGAAAGCCTGCATCACGTGCTGGTAGGAACGCTCCATCTCGGTGGCCTCGTCGCCTTCGGTCTCCTCGGGCTTCAGCACGAACATCAGCATCGAGCGTCCGGTGACCTCGTAGCGGTCGCCGATCTCCCAGGTGCCGACCTCCTGACTGTCGGGCAGGTTGGTGTCGAGGAGCCGGGTCCAGCCGACGCCGCCGACCGAGCTCGGCAGCGTGAACGAGACGAGGTCGCTATAGGCGTTGTAGAGGATCAGCAGGGTTGCATCGCCGCCCCGGCGGTGGATGCCCGAGGCCTGCGCGCGGCCGTCGAGCAGGACCGCGATGGAATGCGCGCCGCCATCCGTCCAGTTCTCCGTGGACATCTCCTCGCCGTCGGGGCGCAGCCACGTCACATCCTTGACGCCGAGATCCTCGTCATAGGCGCCGGAGAGGAAGCGCCCGCGGGTGAGGATCGGCAAGGCTTCGCGCAGGATGGTGAGGCGCTGGGTGAACTCGGCGAGGTCGCGGCCCGCCTCGTCGATCCCCTCCCAGTCGAGCCAGGAGATCTCGTTGTCCTGGCAATAGGCGTTGTTGTTGCCGCCCTGGCTCCGGGCGAATTCGTCGCCGGCGAGTAGCATCGGCGTTCCCCGCGAGAGGAACAGCGTCGCCATCATGTTGCGCATCTGGCGGGTGCGCACCGCCTTGATCGCCTCGTCGTCGGTGGGACCTTCGACGCCGTAATTGTTAGAGAGGTTGTGGGAATGCCCGTCCCGCCCGTCCTCGCCATTCGCGAGGTTGTGCTTCTCGTTGTACGAAACCGTATCGTTCAGCGTGAACCCGTCATGGGCGGTGAGGAAGTTCACCGAGGCCCAGGGCTTACGCCCGCGCTTGTTGAACTTGTCGGCCGATCCGGTGATGCGCGAGGCGAGGCTCGGCAGCAGACCGGAATCTCCGCGCCAGTAGCCGCGGACATCGTCGCGGAACCGGTCGTTCCATTCCGCCCAGCCCGGCGGGAAGCCGCCGACCTGATAGCCGCCGGGGCCGCAATCCCACGGCTCGGCGATGAGCTTGACCGAGTTCAGCACCGGGTCCTGCCGGCAGGTGTCGAGGAAGCCGCCGCCCTCGTCGAAGCCGTGCGGCTCACGACCCAGGATGGTGGCGAGGTCGAAGCGGAAGCCGTCGACCCGCATTTCCGTCGCCCAGTAGCGCAGGGAATCGGTCACCAGCTGCAGGACGCGCGGGTGGGACAGGTTGAAGGTGTTACCGGTGCCGGTATCGTTGATGTAGTAGCGCTCCTCGCCCGGCATCAGGCGATAGTAGGAGGCGTTGTCGACGCCCTTGAACGACAGGGTCGGGCCCTTCTCGTTGCCCTCGGCGGTGTGGTTGTAGACCACGTCGAGGATCACTTCGAGGCCGGCGCCGTGCATGCGCGCCACCATCTCCTTGAACTCGGAGAAGGCGAAGTCCGGCACCGCCGCGTAGCGCCGGGCGGGCGTGAAGAACGAGATCGTGTTGTAACCCCAGTAATTCACCAGGTTCTTTTCCTGGAGATAATCGTCCTGCACGAAGGCATGGACGGGCAGGAGTTCGACCGAGGTGACGCCGAGGCTCTTGATGTAGTCGAGCACGGCCGGATTGCCGAGGCCGGCATAGGTGCCGCGCAGCTTCTCCGGCACGGCCGAGTGCAGCTTGGTGAAGCCCTTCACATGGGTTTCGTAGAAGATCGTCTTCTCCCACGGCACGTGGGGCTTGCGGTCTCGTCCCCAGGTGAAGGCCGGGTCGATGACGCGGCTGCGGCGGGTGAAGGGCGCCGAATCGCGCTCGTCGAAGGTGAGGTCGTCGCCCGTCTCCATCTGGTAGCCGAACAGGGCCGGGTTCCAGGTGATGGAGCCGACGAGACCCTTGGCGTAGGGGTCGATCAGCAGCTTATTGGGGTTGAAGCGATGCCCGGCCTTTGGCTCGTACGGTCCATGGACCCGGTAGCCGTAGATCGTGCCGGGACGCGCGTCGGGCAGGTAGCCGTGCCAGATCTCGTCGGTGTATTCCGGCAGCTCGATCCGCTCGAGTTCCTGCTCTCCGGCATCGTCGAACAGGCAGAGTTCGACCTTGGTGGCATGGGCAGAAAACAGGGCGAAATTGACGCCGAGGCCGTCCCAGTTGGCCCCCAGCGGATAGGGCGATCCCTCTTTGATGCGCGACCGCACGGCCTTCGTCTGCGTGGCGGCCTGCGGCATCGGGGGGTTCTTAGCGACCATGATCACTCCAGGGTGGGCTCGCTGCGTGACGCGGAGCCCGACGGCATGAATTCCGCCGAGTGAACGCTGATGCTTGACCGTAAGGTCCGTGATCGTGGAAACTTTTTGCGTTGCGAGACGGACTCGCGCGCAGGCGCCGTACTATGATCCGGCCGCTTCGCCGCGCCCGGCATCTTCGCCGTTTTGGAGGCAGCTCATGTCTTTGGAGACAGCCCATGTCCGATAGACCCTCCGTCCTGCAAGCCGCCGCCGAACGGCACGGCGTGAGCATCGACGCCGTCCGCCACCTCATGCGCGCATTGGAGGTGGGCAACGGAACCATGGCGCAGTTCAACCATCCCGAACTCGGCGGTTTCGGGCAATGGTCGTCCGGCGGCATGACCATGATCGGCAACATGTTCGATGCCAATCCCAAGTCACGGGTCGCGGCTCTCTGCGCGGATCTGGCCCAGTCCCTGCCCCCCGGCGGATGGGACGACGGCGCCGCATCCGGGAATTGGTGGCCGGCGGAGCTCGGCCGACCGGCCACGTCCGGCTCGCAGAACAGCATGCGCTACGCCTATTTCCCGGATAGCCGGCTGCTCGCCGTGGAGACCTCGGGAACGCTCGTCCTCTACGATACCGGGCATTACGACATTTCCGGCGTGTCGCAGCAGCAGGGGGATACCCAGAGCCTTCGCTTCAGCGGCCGCAACGGCTATGTCGATCTCGAATCGCTCCAACGGGTCAGCGTAGCGCCCGCGCCGGATCGCACCCTCGAGCCGAAGCCGTTCCATCCCGATCCGATCCCGTCGCCGATCCGCACCGAAGACCGCCCGCGTCCGGCACCGGAGCCGGATTTCCCGCAAGCCGGAGCCCCCTCGGGCGACGTCATCTCGACCTTGGAGCGCCTGTCCGACCTGCACCGCAAGGGCGTGCTGACCGAGGCCGAGTTCTCGACCAAGAAGGCCGAACTCCTCGCGCGGTTGTAGGGGGCCCCATCGATCGGCGGGCGGTTTCTCGGGGCGTCTGCGGCGACGCATGTCCATCGCAGGCGGACGACCCGTCACTCGCGACGGGAACGGCGCCATCTCACGCAATGGTCGTGGGGGCGCCGTCCATCCTCCGGACCCGCTCCCATTGTGTCGGTATTTGTTGTATCGACGATTCGATGACCAATGATGACATGCGCGAATCACGCGCCGCACTGATCCTGCTCGCCGTCGCGGTCGCGTCGGTCCTGATTTTCGGGGTGGTCACGATCCTGATTCAGCTCTGAGCCGAATGCGCGGATTGCGACTCGACCGGCGCCTCAGTGGGTCCAGGGCGCCGTGCGGTTGAACTTGAAATTATCCGAATAGGACAGACCCTTGCGGATCACGGGCTTCTGGGGCTGCTCGACCCGGAAGGTGATGCCGTTGCGGGTGGCGTAGGCCACGGCCTCTTCCTGCGTCTCGAACGACAGCCTGACCTGCTGCAGCATGTCCGACGAACCGGTCCAGCCCATCAGGGGGTCGGTGTCGCGCGGAGAGCTCTGGTCGAATTCCAGCACCCACGCTTTGGTGCGGGCCATGCCGGATTGCGTGGGATCCTTGGCGGGCTGGTAGATCCGGGCACTCGGCATCGTGGGGTCGATAGCTCCTGCAGGATGGAACGGCCGATAAGCACGCGATTGGTCGGGGCGATAGGATTCGAACCTACGACCCTCTGGTCCCAAACCAGATGCGCTACCAGGCTGCGCTACACCCCGACTGCCCGTTACGGCTCCATCGCTCTAGCGGTTGCCCGGTTTCGGCGCAAGCAGCCTCTCGCGTGCCGAGACGCTGGCGGTGAAATCCCGACCGATCCACGTCCTCGGCCTCCGACATCACTAAGGACGCCAATGGCGGGCGGTTCCGCTCGATCACGTTTGGCGGACGTCGCGGCAGACAGCTATGTCTGCACCACGCTCATCTGTGACACGATCTGAACCTTGCGGAAGTCCTCCGGGAGGATCACCGCTTCATTGTATTTGTTGCCGCCGAGCTTGCAGAACAAAAATCCGCCTCTCATGCTGACCTCGAACTGTCGTCCCTTTTCCAAGATCAGCCGGCCATTTTTTAAGTCGGATGCGACGATCTCTTCGAGGACGACAATTCTGTCTCCCGGCCGATACGATGCCTCGAACAGGGCTGGATCCACGTCGTCTTTCCAATGTGCCATGTCGTCTTGTCCCGTCTATGCAATTGGATATGGCTTTTACTCGAGCGATGGAATCGACTCGCACTGAGTGGACGCGTCGGGTTGCCGACCTGCAGCCGTCATAGCGACAGAGTTCGAATCGGAAAAACCGGCATTCCCCCGCATGGCGTGCATCGCCTCCATGCGGCTGCCCGAAACCGCGGGGCATTTGTAAATATGGTGGAGGAGCCATTCGAGGCACGCTGATAGCCGCGTTGCACGGACGCGGAGAGTGAAGCGCCGTTTGGGGCTTCAGGGTTCGAGCCCGTATCCGCGACTCTGCGGTGCCGACGATCCCGGCACTTGGCGTTCCCGCCCCTCACCCGTCCTGCGGATGTCCTGGCGGCGCCGGCGTTCAGAGCGAGAAAGCGACGCCGAGCTTTCGGTCCCGTCTCCAGACTACAGTACAGGCGCGGGGCTTCGCGTAGGCCGTCATGACCAGGATGAACTCGTCCGGAACCGCCTCCGGAACTTCGACTTCGATCTGGGCGCCGGTTTCGGACTGGTCCCAGACCAGGCAGTCGATATCAGGCCGGTCGTTCCCGAATGAAAGCGCCCCGATGCGGAAGGCATCTTTGCGTGAGGCGCTGCGACGATTGGTGGTCACGTCATGGATCCCGATCAAACCTGATGTCGACTGTCATTGCAGCCGGTTAATTTTCAGGCCTTCGGTACGGCACTAGACGATCACATCGACGACGCGGTCCTGACCTGTCGGACGGGCGTTCAAGGTCGGTTCGGTGCGCGCGCCGACATTGACGGAGACGAGGTTGGACTCGGTCTCCCGCTTGCGCAGGGCGTCGATACGGGCGTTCGCCACCACGTCGGTGGCTTTCAGAACTCCGAGCGAGTTCAGCGAAACCGTGATCGTCATGGTGAGACACCTCCGTCGATGGATGGGGACGCTACACGAGAATGTCGAGGACGCGCTTCTCGGTGTCGAGGGTCGATTTCAGCACGGCTGTGTTGAGTTCGAAGCTCGCCTTGCTCTCCATGAGCTGCACGGCCGAGCTCGACAGGTCCACCTGGGTCGGGCTGGGGAGGATCTGATCGGCCTGAGTCGGGCTGGGCATGGTCATGCCGACCGTAGCGATCTGTTCCGCCGCATTGCTGAAGCGCTGGGAGGCCGCCACCATCCCGCCGCTGCTGATCGCCGTCGCGCTGCTCATCCTGCCGGTCTCCCGCTCGGGTTACCCCGTGAAGGGGGATGCAAGCACGAGAACCTTAAAGCGATAGGGTGAAAAATCCGTCGCATTCGACCGAACGGCGCCGGCTTGACCTCGGTGCCAGCGGTCGCCACCTCGGCTTTCAGCGCCGCCCGGTGATCGCGGTTCGCTGGAGGGATTTCGATGATCGATCTGCATTACTGGCCGACGCCGAATGGCCATAAGGTGACGATGTTCCTGGAGGAGGTCGGACTTCCCTACACGATCAAGCCGGTGAACATCGGTAAGGGCGAGCAGTTCAATCCGGATTTCCTGGCCATCGCCCCCAACAACCGGATGCCGGCCATCGTCGATCACGACCCGCAGGGCGGCGGCGAGCCGGTCTCGCTCTTCGAATCGGGCGCGATCCTGCTCTACCTCGCCGAGAAGACGGGACGCTTCATCGCCTCCGACCCGCGCGGCCGCGCCGAAGTGCTGCAATGGCTGTTCTGGCAGATGGGCGGGCTCGGGCCGATGCTCGGCCAGAACCACCACTTCTCCCAATATGCGCCGGAGAAGATCCCCTACGCCATCGAGCGCTACGTCAAGGAGACGAACCGGCTCTACGGCGTCCTCGACCGGCGCTTGGCCGACCGGGAGTTCGTCGCCGGACCCGATTACTCCATCGCCGACATGGCCTCCTATCCGTGGATCGTCCCCTGGGAGAAGCAGGGCCAGAACCTCGACGATTTCCCCAACCTCAAGCGCTGGTTCACGGCCATCGCCGAGCGCCCCGGCACCAAGGCGGCCTATGCCCGCGCGCCGGAGGTCAACCCCGACCACGGCAAGACCATGAGCGAGGACGCCAAGAAGGTGATGTTCGGCCAGACCGCCAAGCGGGACTGACGCAAGCGGGGCTGAGCTATCGCCGCAGGCTGTCGAGATTCACAGGGGCGGCGTGCGGGCGGGTCGCCAGCATGCCGTCGATGAGCGCCAGCACCTCGGCCCGGCCGCAATTGGCGGCCGGCTCGAACGGCGTCCAAGTCTGGGTGAAGTCGAGCTGGGCGAAGACGTCGCGGTAGCGGCGCAATTCGTTGGTGGTCAGCGGCACCCCGCGCACGAAGGCCTTGTGCGCCGAGATCGTCTCGGCCCGGCGGAAATCCTTCGGGTCGAGCTCGAATTTCAAGGCATCGCCGCAGAACAGGATCTTTCGCGCCCGGTCGAACAGGATCGCGTGGCCGTCGAAATGCCCCGCCGTGCGGTGGAGTTCGAGGCCGGGCAGCGGTTCGAGGAAATCGTCGTAGGGCCAGGAGACCTGCAGCGCCGCGCTCCAGATGAAGTCGGCGGCCGGCAGGCAGAGTTCCGGGTCGAACCGGTCCTGCAGCTGCACCAGCGCCCCGTAGGCATGCGGGTGCGACGAGGACAGGACCTGCATTCCGCCGAGCGAGGCGATGTGCTTGAGTGCCGCCTCGCTGAAGACCGGGCAGGCCTCGAACCCCATATTCCCGTCGGGCGTCTGGATCAGGTAGGCGTTCGGCCCGATGCCCGAGACGGGATCGTTCCAGAAACGCCAGATTCCTGGCTCTAGCTCCTCCCAATGGCAGGGGAAGCGGTCCTGTGCCTCGCGTTCGCTCCAGAATTGCCAGCCCTTCTGCGGAACCACGTGACGTGCGTCGAGGCACATCGGACACGAGGGCGGCGGCGCGAAATGGCGCTGCCAAAACCCGCAATTGTCACAGGTATAGGCGGGGAGATCGAGGGCGCCGGCGAAGGGCAGGTATCCGGGAGACACGGTGGCGTTGCTCGGGTTCGGGGCGGGAGGTCGAGGCACAGCCATATAGGTCGTGTGTCGAGCCTGTCGCGGGTCGGATGACGAGAGGATCGCTTCGGAGCCGGACCGAACGCATGGCTCCTGCGCCGGATGGCCCGGTTGCGAAGCGGTGGCGGCGTCGCGATCTCTTCCGGGTGGGGACGTTCATGGCCGGCGCGAGCCGGTCGCTCATGCAAACGGACACGCGATTCATGATCCCTCTTTCCGTTCTCGACCTCGCCTTCGTGCCGCATGGCGCGACGCCCGGGGACGCCCTGCGGAACACCCTCGACCTCGCGAGGGCGGCCGAGCGCCTCGAATACCGGCGATTCTGGCTCGCGGAACACCACAACATGGTGGGCATCGCCAGCGCGGCGACCTCGGTGGTCATCGGCCATGTGGCCTCGGGCACGAGCCGCATCCGCGTCGGGGCCGGCGGGGTCATGCTGCCGAACCACTCGCCCATGGTCATCGCCGAGCAGTTCGGCACGCTGGAGACCCTGTATCCGGGCCGGATCGATCTCGGCCTCGGCCGCGCGCCTGGCACCGACCAGCGCACCCTGCGCGCCCTGCGGCGCTCGCCCGAGACGTCGGACCAGTTCCCTCAGGACGTCCTCGAACTCCAGGCGCTGCTGGGCGACGCGCAGCCGGGCCAGGTGATCCAGGCCGTGCCGGGCACGGGCACCAAGGTGCCGCTCTGGATTCTCGGCTCCAGCCTGTTCGGCGCGCAGCTCGCCGCCATGCTCGGCCTGCCCTACGCCTTCGCCTCGCATTTCGCGCCGGACGCGCTGATCCAGGCGCTCGCCGTCTATCGCGAGCGCTTCACCCCGTCCGAGCAGTCGACGGCGCCTCATGCCATGGTCGGCGTCAACGTCGTGGCGGCCGAGACCGATGCCGAGGCGCGCCGCCTGTTCACCTCGGCGCAGCAGCAATTCGCCAACATGTTCCGGGGCACGCGGGGCCTGCTGCCGCCGCCCATCGACGATATCGAGACCTATTGGTCGCCCTCCGAGAAGCGCCAGGCCTCGGGGATGCTCGCCCGCGCCATCGTCGGTTCGCCGGAGACCGTGCTCCGGGGGCTCGCCGACCTGATCGCCGAGACCGGCGCGGACGAACTCATGGTGGCTAGCGCCATCCACGACCATGCCGCCCGCGTGCGCTCCTACGAGATCCTGGCGGATGTCGCCGGAGCACCGATCCTGGCAGCCCCGGCGCGGGAACTCGTCGCGGGCTGATCCCGGTCGCGCCGGGCGGGGTCTCGCCTCACCCGGATGGTGTGCCTATGGTGCGGCACCAACCTCACGGGCCGACATGATCAAGAAGACGCACCTTCCCTCCGACGCGACTCTCGCGGACGTCGTCCCCACCCTGGAGGAGGCCGACGCCTATTTGAGCCGGTTGCTCACCAACATGCGCTTCTGCCAGAAGCGGCACGGCAACGCCTCGGTCCGCATCGCGGTCACGGGTAAGGGCGGCCACCCGTCCTACCGGGTCGATTACGTCAAGCCGGTGGCGCCGGACCCGGACGGCACGCCGTTCGACGCCTATGGCGGCAAGGCCCATTACAGCTTCACCGCCATCAACATCATGGAGACGAACTGGAGCAGCCGGTCGATGAGTCTCGACGAGGTGCTGAAACTCCAGGCGGAATTGCGGAAGCCGAAATTCGAGGATCGGTGAATCCGGGGTCTCATCGCCCTCAGCCGAGCCTGCCTGATTTATTCCTCTACTCACTCCGGCAGGGCGCGTCCCTCTCCCCCTTGTGGGGAGAGGTTAGGAGTGGGGGTGGCTCCGCCAGCCTCCGCAGCGTGAGGGTCGCCCAACCACCCCCACCTCCAACTCCTCCCTACAAGCTCGACGGATCTCGGGCAGGCCCGATATCCGCTGGGGAGGAGGGTCCCGCGCATCCCGCGAGATGCGTGACTCTCATAGCGCTCGACCGGAGGCGGTGGGTTCAGCCTGCCAGCGGGATGCGGGAGGCGCGGTCGGGCAGGCGCGCGGTCTTCGCTCCGCCCGCCTGACCTGCGCCGAAGTTCGGCCGGGACGCGAAGGGCAGGAATGTCCAGCCGTCTCGTTTCCGGCCCTTCGTGACGTAGAGCGCGGAATCCGCGCATTCGATCAGTTCCTCCGGCATGTGGTGCCTGCCGGGGACGGCCGAGGTCACGCCGATGCTGATCGTCAGCCCGATGCGTTCGCCACGCCAGAGGAAGGGTGAAGCGCGCAGGGCCGCGTTGGCCTGCTCGGCGATCCGACCGGCCGCATCCCCTTGGACGCCGCGAAGCAGGATGCCGAATTCGTCGCCGCCGAGCCGCGCGAACACATCGGCGGGACGGATGATTCGCTGCACCGCGTCCGCCACGTGTTTGAGCGCGGCATCGCCGGCCATGTGGCCGAGGTCGTCATTGATCCCCTTGAACCGGTCGAGATCCATCAGCATCACGCTGAACGGCTCGCCCGTCTTGCGCGCGCATTCCCCGGTGAGCTGCTGCATGAACTGGCGGCGATTGGGCAGGCCGGTCAGGTCGTCCTCGGCGGCGAGCCGCTCCACTTTCGCCATCAGGCTGTCGACCACCGAGACGATGAAGCCGAAATTCCAGATGATTCCCGCCAGGATGAAGACCAGCAGGTCGATGGCCGCGAGGGAGACCAGGGAGACATCCGGCGCGATGCCGCTGAGCCTCACCGTCACCGCGCAGGCGACGATGCCATGGGCCGTGATGGCCGACGCCAGGGCGCTCATCGTGATGAGTGCGCCGAGCTCCCGTGTTCGGCGCTGGGCGAGATAGAGAATTGCGAGCACGAGAGGAATGCATTGCGACGTGACGTAGAGTGGGTTCTGGCCCCACCAGGGCCGCCAGGTGAGGGCCATGGCCAGGATGCTGGCGGCCAGCAGCCCGGCATGGAGAGCCCAACGCGGCCTGTCCCCGTGGAAGCGGCGCAGGCCGACCGTATTCAGGTGAAAGGCCAGACAGGCGACGGCATTCCCGCCGACGGTGGTGGCGAAATTCCCGACGCCGCCATCGATGGTGAGCAGGATGCCGCCCGCCACATGAGCCATGCTGCCCGCCAGCCAGTAGCGCACCCCCGGCAGCGTCCTGTAGCGATAGAGGATGGCGGCCCACAGCACGCAGTGCGAGAGCCCGGCTATCAGCACGATGAGGTAGAGCGTATAAAAGTCCGGCATGCGGGGCAGGTGCTTCTTTCGTCATCCGCGAAGTCTGAGGCCGATTCTCGGGCCCGGATTACGGGCCTCGCCGTGGCCAAGCTCGAAGGAGGCGACGCCGAATACGTGATTCGCAGCCGCCCCGACGTTAGACGGAGGAATATCGAGGCCAAGCACCATACTCCCGGCCGCGATCGCGTGGCGGGATTTGTCCTTGGTTTCCACCGCGATCTTGACTTGCGTGGGCTCTCGGACTAGTCCGCCAACCTCATATCCGACGACATGTCGTCAATACGAACGCCGACCGGCCCTGTGAGGCTGGAGGTCAACGCCCGACAGCGCGATGCGCCCTCGGGCGAGTTTCGCGTTGGAAACAGGCCGTCGCTCCGCCGATCCAGACGAGTGAGTCTCGCCCTGTCGCAAGCGCATGAACCCCTTCGCATCGAGGATGCGGTCAACGACGTCTGCCCCTGGTCGGGCAAGCCGATCGCGGTCGATTCCCTGACGCTCTACAACGGGTCCGTCGTCGGGTTCTGCAATCCCGATTGCCGGGACAAGTTCGCGTCGGCGATCAACGCCTTCGAGGCGGCGCTGCAGGTGCGGCGCGTCTCGTCCGCCGGCCTGTTCCAGTAGGTTCGGAGAGCCAGACGATGTTCGAAGGCCTGTCCGACCGCCTGTCCGGTATCCTCTCGGGGCTCACCCGTCGGGGTGCGCTCACGGAAGCCGACGTCACCGCGGCCCTCCGTGAGGTGCGGCGCGCGCTGCTCGAAGCCGACGTCGCCCTCGAAGTGGTGCGCGGCTTCACCGAGAAGGTCCGCGAGAAGGCGGTCGGCGCCGTCGTCGTCAAGTCGGTGACCCCCGGCCAGATGGTCGTGAAGATCGTCAACGACGAACTCGTGGCCATGCTCGGCTCCGAGGCCGGCCTTATCGATCTTAACGCCCCCGCCCCCGTCGCCATCCTGATGGTCGGCCTCCAGGGCTCGGGCAAGACCACCACCACCGCCAAGATCGCCCGGCGCCTGACCAACCGCGACAAGCGCAAGGTGCTGCTCGCCTCCCTCGACACCCGCCGCCCGGCCGCCATGGAGCAGCTGGCGATCCTGGCCAAGCAGGTCGGCGTCGACAGCCTGCCCATCGTCGAGGGCCAGTCGGCGGTGCAGATCGCCCGCCGCGCCATGGATGCCGCGCGCCTCGGCGGTTTCGACGTGGTCATGCTCGACACCGCCGGTCGCATCACCCTCGACGAGGCGCTGATGGCCGAGGCCGCCGAGGTCAAGGCGGCGACGAAGCCTCATGAGGTCCTGCTGGTCGCCGACGCGCTCACCGGGCAGGACGCCGTGGTCACCGCCCGCGCCTTCGACGAGCGCCTGGGCGTCACCGGCATCGTGCTGACCCGTATGGACGGCGATTCGCGCGGTGGCGCGGCGCTCTCCATGCGCGCCGTCACCGGCAAGCCGATCAAGCTCGTCGGCACCGGCGAGAAGGTGGACGCGCTCGAGGAGTTTCACCCCTCCCGCGTCGCCAACCGCATCCTCGGCATGGGCGACATCGTCTCCCTCGTGGAGAAGGCGGCCGAAACCATCGACCATGAGCAGGCGCTCCGTACCGCGGAGAAGATGCGCAAGGGCAAGTTCGACCTCGACGACCTGTCGATGCAGCTCGCCCAGATGGAGAAGATGGGCGGCATCGGCGGCCTGATGGGCATGCTGCCCGGCATGGGCGCCATGAAGAAGCAGGTCGAGGGTGCCAATCTCGACGAGAATATGTTCAAGCGCCAGCGCGCCATCATCTCGTCGATGACCGCGCAGGAGCGCAAGAATCCCGACATCCTCAAGAATTCCCGCAAGAAGCGCATCGCCGCGGGGTCGGGGACGAAGGTGGAGGAGCTCAACAAGCTCCTCAAGATGCACCGGACCATGGCCGACATGATGAAGGCGATGGGCTCGGGCAAGCGCGGCATCGGCCAGGCGCTCGGCTCGATGTTCGGTCTGGGTGGCGGTGGCGGGATGGGCGGCATGCCCGGCCTTCCCCCCGGCATGCCCGAGCCGACGCCCGAGCAGATCGAGGCGATGCAGAAGCAGTTGGGCGGCAAGCTGCCGCCCATGCCGCCGGGCTTCGGCGGCGGAAAGATGCCGGGCCTTCCGGGGCTCGGAGGACCGAAGGGGCCGGGCGGTCTGCCGGGCCTCGGCGGTTTCCCGTTCGGGAAGAAGAAGTAGGGGCGAATGGGGAGTAGCGAATAGCGAAGGGGCGGCAGGCCGGCTCTCTTCGCTACTCACTACTCGCTATCCGCCAAGAACGATCAGATTACCAACCTCCAGGAGCACACCATGTCCCTCAAGATCCGTCTCACCCGTGGCGGCGCCAAGAAGCGCCCGTATTACCGCATCGTCGTCGCCGATGCCCGCGCGCCCCGTGATGGCCGCTTCATCGAGAAGGTCGGCGTCTACGACCCGATGAAGGCCAAGGACGATCCGGCCCGCATCGTGCTCGAGTCCGAGAAGATCCAGGCCTGGCTCGCCAAGGGCGCCCAGCCCACCGACCGCGTCCTTCGCTTCCTCGACGCCGCCGGCCTCGCCAAGCGCCCCGCGCGCAACAACCCGCAGAAGGCCGAGCCGGGCGAGAAGGCCAAGGAGCGCGCCGCCAAGCGCGCCGAGAAGGCCGCCGCCCCGGCCGAAGACGCCGCGGCCTAAGGCGTCCCCGCGATGGCGCGCCGCCCCGGAGGCACTTCTTCCGCCGGCGATGGCGGCCGTCGCGACCGCCCGAGCCGCTTAGGCTCGGGCTCGGCCACCTCCGCGCATCGGCCCCGGCCGATGCCGGAGGTGCCGCTCCCGTCCACCGATCCGAGCCTCGTCCAGATGGGCGAGTTCGGCCGTGCGCACGGGCTCAACGGCGAAATCCGCCTGAAATCCTATACCGGCGACCCGCAGGCCATCGGCTCCTACGGGCCGCTCATCGGCGCCGGGGGGCAGCGCATCGAGCTCACCGATGTGCGCCGGGCCGGCGGAGCCTCGCCCGACCTGCTCGTCGTGCGGGTGAAGGGCGTCTCCGACCGCACCGGCGCGGAAGCGCTCAACCGCCTCGCCATCTACCTGCCGCGCGACCGCCTCGGCCAAGTCGAGGACGAAGACGAGTTCTTCACGGCCGACCTCGTCGGGCTCGATGTGGTGGATGTGTCGGGCGCGGTCCTCGGCACGGTCACCGACGTGCCGAATTACGGCGGCGGCGATCTCCTGGAAATCAAGCCGGCCCTCGGCGGCGCGACCGCGCTCCTGCCTTTCACCAAGGCCTTCGTCCCGACCCTCGACGTGGCCAATGGCCGGATCGTGATCGATCCGCCCGACGACCTGTTCGCGCCCGCCGGGCCGAAGCCGCCCGACGAGCCCGCCTGAGGCGGGAGCGCCGGGACTTTACCGTCGCTCAGGGCTTCGGGCTCGTCATCGCCGTCCGCGCCATCTCCAGCGGTGCCGACGTGACCGGCATCGGCCCGTCGAAGGGCCGCTCGTGCAGGCCGATCATGCCCAGCGTCGTCACCGTGGCGGCCGAGAACAGGATCATCGCGACGGCCTGCGGCACCGGCTTGTCCACGTGGATCAGCCCGATGGAGAAGAGGGTGAGCAGCGCGAGCACCATCAGTGTCAGCCATTTCGACTGGTCGCCCTGAACGTCGGCGAGGCCGAGGCGCGTGCCGCGCTCGGCCCGCAGGTTCATCACCGCATCGAGAAGGCTTCCATGCGCGGCAGCTCCCGCCTCGGTGCTGTGCCGGGGATCGGCCACGGATTGCATCAACTCGCCCAGGGCGTCGTTCGCGGTCCCCGAAGACTCGCCCTGTGTCATCTTCGGCCATTCGTCGTCGATCAGCGCGTTCGCGTAGGCGAGCAGCTTGGTGCGGATCGCGGACATGTCGGAGGCCGCGGCGAGGCTCAGATCGTGAACGGCGAGGAGGTTGGTCTTCTCCGATTGCACGATCTTCGTCGCCTGCCGCTGCCGTTCCCAGGCGTCGTTCGCCACGAAGCCCGTGAGCAGCGCCAACATCACCGAGATGGCGTTGAAGTAGGGGGCGACGACGCCGATGCCGAGCTTGTGCATGCCCGGGCGGGTCGCGGACCAGACCGAGAGGATGCTGATGACGCCCATCAAGACGGCGAAGACCGCCGACAGAAGGACGAACATCAACCAGACCGGCTGATCGAGCCAAAACGTCAGGACCACGCACGTATTCTCCCGCTCGCTCTTCGAGCTGGGACGATGATAGCCGTTCGCCGCTACCGAACCGTGAATCCGCCCTCGCTCAACGCTGGCCGGTTCGCGTCGCCCCATCCGTGCACGGGGTGATCGAGGAGGGATCGGGGCGTGCCGCAGGGGCCGGAGCCTCGAAGATCGCGAGATAACCGACTCCGCCCTCCAGCACCGAGAAGCCGATCTCGCGATAGCCCGCCGCCGAGAGTTCGCACCGCAGCAGGGCCGGCGGCGTACCGTGCCGCGACGGGATGGCGTCGGCATCGACGATCCCCACCCGGCCACCGGGTTTCATCGCCGCGGCCAGGTTGTGCAGGAGGCCGTAGGGCTGGCTGATCTCGTGGTACATGTGAACCAGCAACGCCGCGTCGAGGGAGCCTGGCGACAGGCGCGGATCGTGCGGCTCCCCCCGCACCACGGTGACGTTGCCGAGCTTGGCGCGCGCGAGACGCGCCGTGAGGTCGGCGAGATAGCGCGGCGTCACGTCCTCGGCGAAGACATGGCCTCGGGGACCGACCCGTTCGGCGAGACGCGTCGTGTAATAGCCGCTCCCAGCCCCGATATCGGCCACGGTCTGGCCCGGCGCGATCCCCATCAGCCGCGCCACCTGGCCCACCTCATCGACCTTGTCGCGCTGGGCTTCGGAGGCCCAGAGCGGCGCGATGATCTCGGCCACCGGCCTGTCCGGTTTTGGAAAAGCGGAGGCAGGGGTGCCAGGAGGTGCCAGCGGTTCTGCGGCGAAGGCCGGGACGATGAGGGTGAGGAAGGCCGCAAGGGCGAGACGAGAAGACATGGTGGGACAACGAGGCGGCCCGCCCGGAAGTGCCCTCCCCCGGTTGCCTGCGGCATTCACACATCTGGCGGGCAGCGCTGGTCCCCACTCCTGGAAGGCAGGGCGATCGCATATGATACCACGCCGTCATTCCGGGTCGCCACAGGCGAGCCCGGACCCGGAGGGCCGCGCCAGAGGCGTGCAATCCAGAGCCGCCGACAGTGTAAAGTCCTGCACCACTCGTGTTTCTGGATCCCGGGCTCCGCTGCGCGGACCCGGGATGACGGGGTGGTGCCAGCGGGTTTCTGACAGGCAAATCGGCATATGCGATAGCCCTGTCTGGAAGGAGAGCGACTGTCTTGTCGGTCAAGCGCTTTGGGGCTGCCATGGCGTGGTGCTCCGCAGGATGGCATTGAGGATGGTGAGGAGCTTTCGGGCAGTGGCGACGAGGGCGACCATCTTGGGTTTTCCGGCCGCCACGAGCTTGTCGCGGAAGGCTTTGAGGATGGGATTGTGACGGGCTCCCACCATGGCGCCGAGGAAGAGGGCCGTGCGCACGCTGGCCCGGCCGCCGCCGATGAAGCTCTTGCCGCGCCACTGGCCGGACTGGCGCGTCCAGGGGGCGAGGCCGGCGAGGGCCGCGATCTGGCGGCGGTCGAGGCTGCCGAGTTCGGGCATCTCGGCCAACAGGGTGCGGGCGATGGTCGGCCCGACGCCCGGCACGGAGACGAGCAGATCCTCCTTCTCGCGCCAGGCGGGCGAGCCGCGCACGGCACCGTCGATGTCCACGTCCACGCTGGCCAGTTCCTTCTCCAGCGCCTTGATCAGGCGCCGGATGCTCTTCTGGATCCGCGCCGGCGCCCGCTTCTCCCGCTGGCGTTCGGCACCGATCATCGCCACGATCTGACGGCGGCGCGCCACCAGATCGGCCAGGAGCCGGGTCTCGGCATCCGGCAACGGGCGGATGGCCGGTTTCGTGGCTTGCGTGAAGCGCGCGATCACGGCCGCGTCGATCGGGTCGGTCTTGGCGCGTTGGCCCAGCGCCCGGGCGAAAGCGCGCACCTGGGCCGGGTTGACCACCACGACGGGCAGCCCGGCCGAAGCCAGACCGGCCGCCACCACGGTCTCGAAGCCGCCCGTGGCCTCGAGAGCGACGGCGCCCGGCGCCAGGGGAGCCAGCCGCCCGCACAACTCCGCGATGCCCGGCCCCGTCCCGAGGGACATGGAAGGTGTCCTGGCTCGGCAGGACATGCACATCCAGCCGGTCCTTGGAGACGTCGATCCCAATCACGATGGCGTCCATCCGATCCCATCCTTGCGCAAGCGGGCTTCGCGAAACGCGGCCCAAGCGACTGTTCGGGGTCGATGGAACGGCAGGCGAAGACCCAAGCTCTCCTGCGGGCTCGCCGGCCCTTGGGAACAACGGTCTCTCGCCTGCCACTGCACCGGAAAGCTTACCAGATGCGGCACCAGGCAAGTTACAAGGGAGACGGTCGAGGTGTGAGCCCGGAAGAGGATCGTTGACCCGCCATCACCACACGCGCCATCAAGCGCCATGACGCCCGCGCCCTGGACCGCCACCATCCTCACCCTCTACCCGGAGATGTTTCCCGGCCCGCTCGGCATCTCGCTCTCGGGCGACGCGCTCGCGCGCGGAACCTGGGCGCTCGAAGCCCGGCAGATCCGCGACCACGGGATCGGCCGCCACCGCGCCGTGGACGATACCCCGTCGGGGGGCGGAGCGGGCATGGTCCTGCGCTGCGACGTGCTGGGTGCGGCCATCGATGCCGCCGCTTCCCCCGGCGACACGCGGCCTCGGCTGCTGATGAGCCCGCGCGGACGCCCCCTGACGCAAGCGCGCGTGCGGGAACTCGCGGATGGGCCGGGACTCGTCGTCGTCTGCGGCCGGTTCGAAGGGGTGGACGAGCGGGTGATCGCGGCGAGGCAACTCGAAGAGGTCTCCATCGGCGACTACATCCTGTCCGGCGGCGAGATGGCCGCGATGGTCGTGCTCGACGCCTGCATCCGGCTTCTTCCCGGCGTCATGGGTAAATCCGCCTCGGGAGAGGAAGAGAGCTTCGAGGGCGGCCTCCTCGAATATCCGCATTACACGCGACCCCGCGAATGGGAGGGACGGGCGATTCCCGAGATCCTCAATGGGGGCAACCACGGCGCCATCGCGCGCTGGCGCCGGGGCGAGGCTGAGCGGATCACGCGCGAACGCCGGCCTGACCTGTCTGTGCGATCCGGCATGTCCTCGACAAAGCCTTGATCCATCAAGGTTTGACCACGACAGACCATGACATTCCGGAGGGCGGGACTGAATTTATCCGCAACGCATCTTGCTTATTCGTCGCATGAGGTTCATTGGCAGCGGCGGGCCACTCCTCCCCAACGAGGAGCATTCATCTGTAAGGATGGACTTTGTCATGACACGTCCCACCACGCGCCCCCGCGTGCCGAATTTCTCGTCCGGCCCCTGCACCAAGCGTCCCGGCTGGACCCTCCAGGCCCTTCAGAACGCCGCTCTCGGCCGCTCGCACCGCTCGCCCGCCGGCAAGGCCAAGCTGGTCGAGGCCATCGAGCTGACCCGCACCGTGCTGCGCGTGCCCGCCGATTACCGCATCGCCATCGTCCCCGCCTCCGATACCGGCGCCGTCGAGATGGCCATGTGGTCGATGCTCGGCCCGAAGACGGTCGAGGTCGCCGCCTGGGAAGCCTTCGGCTCCGAATGGGTCACCGACGCGCTGCAGGAACTGAAGATCTCGCCCATCGTCCACGAGACCGCCTATGGCGTGCTGCCGGACCTGTCGGCCATCGACACGAAGCACAACGACGTCATCTTCACCTGGAACGGCACCGCCGCCGGCGTCCGCGTGCCGAATGGCGACTGGATCGCCGCCGACCGTGAAGGCGTGACCATCTGCGATGCCACGTCGGCCGCTTTCGCCATGCCGCTCGACTGGGCCAAGCTCGATGTCGTCACCTTCTCCTGGCAGAAGGTGATGGGCGGCGAGGCCGCGCACGGCATGTTGATCCTCTCGCCCCGCGCCGTCGCGCGCATCGAGAGCAACACCCCCGCCTGGCCGATCCCGAAGGTCTTCCGGATGGCCAAGGGCGGCAAGCTGATCGAGGGCATCTTCAAGGGCGACACGATCAACACGCCCTCGCTCCTCGCGGTCGAGGATTACCTCGATACCCTGCGCTGGGCGCAAGGCATCGGCGGTCTCGACGCGCTCCACGCCCGTGCCGACGCCAATGCCAAGGTCGTCCACGACTGGGTGGCGCGGACCCCGTGGATCGGACACCTCGCCGTCGACCCGGCGACGTATTCGAATACCGGCGTCTGCCTCATCATCACCGATCCGGACGTCCTCGCGATGGGTGACGCGACGGTGGCGTCGGTGGCCAAGGGCATCGCCGACACGCTCGATTCCGAGGGCATCGCCTTCGATATCGGTGCCTATCGCGATGCGCCGGCCGGCCTGCGTATCTGGTGCGGCGGCACGGTGGAGACCTCGGATCTCGAGGCCCTGATGCCCTGGCTCGACTGGGCCTATGCCGCCCAGAAGGCGAAGCTCGCCAAGGCTGCCTGAGGCAATGCTCCCCTCCCCCTCTCCCCTCTGCGGGAGAGGGTGGCCCGCGCAGCGGGTCGGGTGAGGGGAGCTCGCTGTCCGGAGAGGTCGTCCCCTCTCCCGGTCGCTCCGCGACCACCCTCCCCCGCAATGGGGGGAGGGTTGAGACCTGCCGCGCCCTCACACCTCACCTCCGAAATCATTCCCTTCCTCAAGAGCCGGAGGCCATCATGGCTGCTCCCAAGGTGCTCATTTCCGATTCCCTCTCCAATGCCGCCGTGCAGATCTTTCGCGACCGCGGAATCGACGTCGACTTCTTCCCCAACCTCGGCAAGGACAAGGAGCGCTTCGCCGCGATCATCGGCCATTACGACGGCCTCGCCATCCGCTCGGCCACCAAGGTCACGGAGAAGGTGCTGGCCCAGACCTCGCGGCTGAAGGTCATCGGCCGGGCGGGGATCGGCGTCGACAACGTCGATGTCGCCGCCGCCACGGCGCGCGGCGTCATCGTGATGAATACGCCCTTCGGCAATTCGATCACCACCGCCGAACACGCCATCGCGATGATGTTCGCTCTCGCACGGCAGATCCCGCAGGCCGATCTCTCGACCCAGGCCGGCAAGTGGGAGAAGAACCGCTTCATGGGCGTGGAGCTGACCGGCAAGACGCTCGGCATCATCGGATGCGGCAATATCGGCGCCATCGTCGCCGACCGCGCGGTGGGCCTGAGGCTGAAGGTCGTGGCCTACGACCCCTACCTCTCCCCGGAACGCGCCCTCGAAATCGGGGTCGAGAAGGTCGAGCTCGACGCGCTGCTGGCGCGGGCCGACATCATCACGCTCCATGTGCCGATGACCGACAAGACCCGCAATATCCTGTCGGCCGAAAACCTCGCCCGCGTGAAACCCGGCGTGAGGATCGTCAATTGCGCCCGTGGCGGCCTCGTGGACGAGGTGGCGCTGCGTGCCGCCCTCGATTCGGGCCATGTGGCCGGGGCTGCCTTCGACGTGTTCGTCGACGAGCCGGCGACCGAGAATCCGCTCTTCGGCCATCCCAACGTCATCTGCACCCCGCATCTCGGCGCCGCCACCAACGAGGCCCAGGAGAACGTGGCGCTGCAGGTCGCCGAGCAGATGTCCGACTACCTGATGACCGGCGCGATCACCAACGCGATCAATTTCCCGTCCATTTCCGCGGACGAGGCTCCCCGGTTGAAGCCGTTCGTGGCGCTCGCCGAAAAGCTCGGCTCGTTCCTCGGCCAGCTCACGGACGCGCCGATCAAGGGCATCCGCATCACCTACGAGGGCGCTGTCGCCGGCATGAACACCCGCGCGCTCACGGCGGCGGCGGTGACCGGGGCGCTGCGGCCGTTCCTGCAGGACATCAACATGGTGTCGGCCCCCGCTCTGGCGCGGGAGCGCGGCATCGTGGTGGACGAGATCAAGCGCGAGGGCGGCGCGAGCGACTACGAATCCGTGATCCGCATCACGGTCGATGCCGAGGATATGCCGCGCGACGCCGCCGGGACGGTGTTCCATGACGGCAAGCCGCGGATCATCGAGATCCGCTCCATCGCCATTGATGCCGCCTTCGCGCCGCACATGCTCTACGTGCGCAACCACGACAAGCCGGGCTTCATCGGCCGGCTCGGCACCATCCTGGGCGAGGCCGGCGTCAACGTCGCGACTTTCAACCTCGGCCGCGAGGAAGAGGGCGGCAACGCCATCTGCTTCTGCGCCGTCGATGCACCGATCTCGGACAGCGTACGGGTGGAGATCGAGACGATCCCGCAGGTGAAGCGGGCACGGCCGGTGAGCTTCTGAGCGGGGATTAGTTAACCCTCCCCCCTCTGCGGGGGAGGGTGCCCGCGGAGCGGGCGGGAGAGGGGCCGGCACAGGTCCTTCCGGAGGCGTCGCTCCCCTCCCCCGACCTTCGCTGACGCGAAGGCCACCCTCTCCCGCAGAGGCTACTGGATTCAGACATGTCGCGGGCTGCGCTGACGAGCCCTCCTCCCCGGCGGATCTCGGGCTTGCCCGAGATCCGTCGAGCTTGTGGCGAGGAGTTGGAGGTGGGGGGTGGTTGGGCGACCCTCATACCGCCGAGGCTGGCGGAGCCACCCCCACTCCTAACCTCTCCCCACAAGGGGGAGAGGGACGCGCCTTCCCTCAAAGAGCCGATGTGTGAAGCCGGCCATGGAAGGTTGGGCGGGATTTCGACCGGCTGGCCTTACACGTCTCGCGCCCACCCTTGATGGAGCGAGGAGCATGGCGCGTAGCCCAAGGACTGGCCCTTGCGCCCGGAACATGCGAGAGGCCCGCGCATGAACATCGACGGCAAACCCTACCGCACCATCCTTCCCGCCGCCGACGGCGCGTCCGTCGAGGTCATCGACCAGACCCGCCTGCCCTTCGCCTTCGAGATGAAGCGGCTCGCCACCCTGGACGAAGCGGCCGTTGCCATCCGCACCATGATCGTGCGCGGCGCGCCGCTCATCGGCGTCACGGCGGCCTACGGCCTGGCCCTGGGCCTGCGCAGGGATGCTTCCGATGCCGGGATCGACCATGCCGTCGAGACGCTGGCCGCCACCCGTCCCACCGCGATCAACCTGCGCTGGGCCCTCGACCGTGTCGCCGCCAAGCTGCGCGAGGTCGAGGTCTCGGAGCGCGCCGCCTTCGCCTTCGCCGAGGCCGGGCGCATCGCCGAGGAGGATGTGGAGAGCTGCCACGCCATCGGCCGCCACGGCGCCGCGATCCTGGCCGATCTGCACAAGGCCAAGGGTTACGATAAGGAAGAGGGCCGCCGCCTCAACGTGCTGACCCATTGCAACGCCGGATGGCTCGCCACGGTGGATTGGGGCACCGCGCTGGCGCCGATCTACGTAGCGCACGAGGCCGGCATCCCGGTCCATGTCTATGTCGACGAGACCCGGCCGCGGAACCAGGGCGCGGCGCTCACCGCGTTCGAGCTCAACGCCCACGGCGTGCCGCACACCGTCATCGCCGACAATGCCGGCGGCCACCTGATGCAGCATGGCGAGATCGACGTCTGCATCGTCGGTTCGGACCGCACCACGGCCTCGGGCGACGTTTGCAACAAGATCGGCACCTACCTGAAGGCGCTGGCGGCCTCCGACAACCGCGTGCCGTTCTACGCCGCCCTGCCCTTCTCCACCATCGACTGGACGCTGGACGACGGTGTCGCCCAGATCCCGATCGAGGAGCGCGACGGTCGCGAGGTCTCCCATCTCACCGGCCGTCTCGCCGATGGCGGCTTCGCCACGATCGAGGTGGTGTCGCCGGGCAGCCCGGTGGCCAACCCCGCCTTCGACGTGACCCCGGCCCGCCTGGTGACGGGGATCATCACCGAGCGCGGCGTGGCCTCGGCGGATGCGGAGGGATTGTTGGCGCTGTATCCGGAGCGGCGGAGATAACCCTTAGACGAACAAGCACTGTGCTATTGCAACCAAGGGTGTCAATGTGATCTAATCTGCGCCTCTCAACTGCGCTGGATTCACGATGCCACGGACTCTTGAAGCTGATATTTTAGTTCCCACTCTCAAAGGTTTAGCAGCGCGTGGCTGTATGGATACACCTCAGAGGCTTGCATATCTCCAAGGAATACTAGTTATTTCCGCCGAAGATCAAGAAATTTTGGATAATAGAAATGACACAAAATTTAGTCAGATAGTGCGAAATCAAGTATCCCATCGCACCGATGAAGGAAATATCGTTGCTGAAGGCTATGCAACGTATGATTCTGTAAGAGGTCTTTGCATTACTGATAAAGGGCGAAAGCTCATATCTCGGTAGTTCTAGAACTGATTATACCGGAGCTGACTCTCAATTCTTTTATTGAGAGTCAGCTGAACATCATGAGAAAAGCTTTTTATAACCTGGTTTAAACCATTTCATCTCGGTGGATCCCGAAGAACTCTTGTCCCATACAAACCAAGCATATGCGGTCGTTCCAGATCCCTTTTGGATTGCCCCGTGAGTGTAGAACGTAATTCTTTCGCTAAATATCCAAACACGTGCCGGAGGGTTGGACTCAAACAAAGTCCTTTGTCTATTTGCTCCTTCTAAAAAGGCCAACCTCAATAATAGTGCGAATTTTCCATCGTAATTTTTGAGTCCAGATTTCACAAAGCCTTCTGCGCTATTGTATGGCGGATTTGTAACAATGTTTTTGCATCTGCGGGTGCTATGCAAGAAATCTTGATTGGGCTCGCCATAACCTCGATCATAAAGATCCGAACTATAGACCTTGTTGCCGAGAGTTTCTAAGACCTTGGACATTGCTCCATTCCCGCAAGCGCATTCCCAGATGTCACCGTCGAACAGTTCATTGTCGATAAGTGCGTGAGTGGCCCAAGCCGGGGTCGGGAAGAAATCAGGCCCATCGAGATCAGCGGAGCGCTTGGCCGTGGGCTTAAATCCTCCATTAATGTGATAGGTAGAATCCATATTAATTGCCTGATTTTGTTGGTGAATTAAGCCAGAATGGGAAGGATGCAAAAACTTATGTTCTTGCTATGTTCTAGTGCTTATAAACTGCAACTTTGCATTTGTCGATAGCTTTTGCGACTACCTAAGGATGATATCTGGTATCACACCTCCCACTGCCAGAACACCGACCCCGTAAACTCGAACACCCGCTCTCCGCGCTGGTTCTGCGCGGTGTTGTGGTGGGTGGCGACGCCCCAGCCGGGGCGCGAGGCGGATTCGCGCTTGTCGAGTAGAGTGCAGGCGTAAGCGATCGTGTCGCCGGCATAGACCGGGGCGAGCCAGCGCATGTCGCGAAAGCCCGGCGAGGGGCCGAGCTGCGGCACCGGACCGGCCCGCTCCGTCAGGGCGATGTCGCGCTGGCGGGTGATGTGCAGGCGTTTCATCCACACCGCCGCCGTGTGCCAGCCCGAGGCGCAGAGCGCGCCGAAATGGGTCTTTCGGGCGGCGTCCGCATCGAGATGGAAGGCCTGTGGGTCGTAGTCCCTGGCGAAGGCGATGATCGCCTCCGGGGTGAAGACGTGACGGCCGAGATCGCGGATCGTGCCGAGCTTTGCCTGTTTGAGGAAGAGGAGCGTCTCCGCATCGTCGCCCTCGATCACCTCGACCGGGTCTCCGGGCGTCACCGCGCGCGGCGGCAGGGGATCGGCCCCGCGCCGGGCGAACATGACCGTGAAGGCCTGAATCATCACCGATTCGTCGCGCCCGTTCACGACCGTGAGGGTGAAGCGGACGAAACCGCGATCCGGCTTCGAGTTCGAGGCGCGGCACTCCTCGACCTTGGTGACGATCCGCAGCGCGTCACCCGGCAGGACGGGGCGGAGCCATCGCAATTGCGAGATGCCGGGCGAGCCCATGGAGGTGGCGCCGCGAAAGACATGGGCCTGGAGCAGGCGCATGCCGAACCCGGCCGTCTGCCAGCCGGAGCCGATCAACCGACCCGCCAGCGTCGCCTTCGCGGCGTCCTCGTCGAGATGGAAGGGCTGCGGATCGAACTCCTTCGCGAAGGCGACGATCGCCTCCCGCGTGACCGTGAGCGGGCCGCCCTCGATCACGTCGCCGGGGGTGAAGTCCTCGAAGGTGATGCCGGTCATTGAACCTCTTGTCCCCGGGTCGCAGAGTTTCGGGTCGAAGGATGGCGCTGCGCTCGCTTCAGGGGCGGCCCGCCTCTCCCCGCTTGCGGGGAGAGGATCACAAGCACCTCGTCGTGCTTGTGATGAGCGGAGCGAGGGTGAGGGGGCCGTGCCGGAGGAGGCTCATTCGGACGAGCCCCTCACCGTCGGCTGCCGCCTCGCCGCGCCGACGACGGGGTCGTCTCGGCCCTCTCCCCGCGTGCGGGGAGAGGGGATGGGCGTCCTCACCCCGGCGGATGCCGGCAGGCTGGTCCAGCTCCTCAATTGGCGAAGCGGAAATGCAGTACGTCACCGTCCTGCACCACGTAGTCCTTGCCCTCGAGGCGGAACTTGCCGGCCTCCTTGGCGCCGCTCTCGCCCTTCAGGGCGGTGTAATCGGCGAACGCGATGGTCTCGGCGCGGATGAAGCCCTTCTCGAAATCCGTATGGATCACGCCGGCGGCGGCAGGCGCACGGGTGCCCTTCTCGATGGTCCAGGCGCGCGCTTCCTTCGGACCCACCGTGAAGTAGGTGATGAGGCCGAGAAGCTCGTAGCCCGCGCGGATGACCCGGTTGAGGCCGGGCTCCACGAGCCCCACCGCTTCGAGGAAGTCGCCCTGGTCGGCGAGCGGCATCACCGCGATCTCGCTCTCGATCTTGGCCGAGACCACCACCGCGCGCGCCCCCTCGGCCTTGGCCTGGGCGATCACCGCCTCGGAATAGGCGTTGCCCTTGTCGGCATCGCCCTCGTCCACGTTGCAGACGTAGAGGACGGGTTTCGCCGTCATCAGCCCGAGGGTCTGGAACAGCTTCTCCTCTTCCGGCTTGCGGCTCACCAGACGGGCGGGCTTGCCCTCGCGCAGCAGCGGCAGCGCCCGCTGGACGAGGTCGAGCATCTCCTTGGCTTCCTTGTCGGCGCCCTTGGCCTTCTTCTCGAGGGCGAAGAGGCGCTTCTCGAGGCTGTCGAGGTCGGCGAGCATCAGCTCGGTCTCGATGGTCTCGATGTCTGCCTTCGGGTCGACCTTGCCCTCCACATGGGTCACGTCACCATCGGTGAAGCAGCGCACCACGTGGGCGATGGCGTCGACCTCGCGGATATTGGCGAGGAACTGGTTGCCGAGCCCCTCCCCCTTCGAGGCGCCGCGCACGAGGCCGGCAATGTCCACGAAGGTCAGCCGCGTTGGGATGATCTCCTTCGACGTGGCGATCCGCGCCAGATCGTCGAGGCGCGGATCCGGCACCGCCACCTCGCCGACATTCGGCTCGATGGTGCAGAACGGATAGTTTGCCGCCTGCGCCGCCGCGGTCTGCGTCAGCGCGTTGAAGAGGGTCGACTTGCCGACGTTCGGCAGGCCGACGATGCCGCATTTGAAGCCCATGATATTCCTCAAGAGTTCGCGAAGATCGATTCCGGTAAGGCCCGAAACGGATTCACGATTGTCGTTCCTTCGACCTCGCGGCCGTGCTGATAGTCTTCCGACAGAAGGAAGCGGCATCCGGCCCGGATCGCGGAACCGAGGATGACGCAGTCCCACCACTGAAACCGGGTCTGCTCCCGCAGTGACCACGCATCCCCGACGAGGGCGAGATCGGTGGCGCCTTCCGACCATTCCTCCAGTGCCAGCGTCGTCTGCCGCGCATCCTCCGGATCGATCGGGAGCCGACCGCGCAGGATGACGGCATGCAACTCGCCGAGAACCTGCGGGCTCACGACGATCAGGCCCCGATCCGCCAGCGCTTCCAGCCAATGCCGCGCCATGGATTGCTTCTCAGGGAAGCGGTCGTCGCGGGCATACACGAAGACGTTGGTATCGACGAACACCCGGCCCGTGACGGGGACGGTGTCACTCGGCATCGTAGATCTGATCGCGCGTCGGAGCGCGCCCGTTCTCATCGAGGAGATGGAGGGGTGGCCCCGCCAGGAAACGCTCTAGTGCCTGACTCTGGGAGAGCGGCCGGCCGACGCGTTGTTCGACCGTCTCGGCGATGAACTTCGAGAGGCTCTTGCCGTCACGCGCCGCGGCGACGCGAGCGCGTTGCAGGAGGCTCTCATCCATCGTCACCGTGACGTTCCTCAAACCAGCCTCCCCACCCGTCGAATCCGAGCTTCGATATCGTGTTCCCGTGTTTTCGTGTCAATCACGGCCGGTGGCCGCCGCGTTGACCTGCTTGACGTCGTCCCAACCCCGGCCCGCCATGGCGAGGTGGACCTTGTTCTGGAAGCTCGCGTCTTCGCCCTGGGCCAGCAGGGGAGCGTGGTCCGCCACGGCGCGGCAGAGATCCTCGACCCAGGCCCGCTCCCCCTTGCCGAAATCGTTCAGCACGTAGGCATGGACCAGGGCCTTGTCGCCCGGATGACCGATGCCGAGACGGACGCGCCGGTAGTCGTTGCCGCATTGGGCGGTGATCGAGCGCAGGCCGTTATGCCCGGCATTGCCGCCGCCGAGCTTCACGCGGAGCTTGGCCGGGGCGAGGTCGAGTTCGTCGTGGAGCACGATGACGTCGGCGAGGGCGATCTTGTAGAAGCGCTGGGCTTCCGAGACCGAGCGGCCGGATTCGTTCATGAAGGTCTGCGGCTTCAGCAGGACGACCCGTTCGGTGCCGAGCGTCGCCTCGGTCACCTCACCCTGGAACTTGCGCCGCCAAGGCGCGGCGCGGTGGACGCGCGCCATCTCGTCGAGAGCGAGGAAGCCAATATTGTGGCGGTTGCCCGCATAGCGGGCCCCTGGATTGCCGAGCCCGACGATCAGGCGCATGGCATCATCTCCAAGACGATTTCGTCACGAGAGCGCTCTCCGCCGAAGTGGATGCCGGTTCGGCGAAAAAGAGCGCGGCAAAACAGAAGGCTTAGAGCTGCGCCCGACCCAACGTGGGCGGGCGCAGCTCTAAGGACGGATGACGAAGGGGCGACGTCAAACGAAAAGGTGCCCCGACCTCGCGGCCGGAGCACCCGTGGAGAAAGACGAGACCGGGGCGCGCAGCCCCAGGGCCTCAATCCTCCTTCTTGTCTTCTTCAGCCTCGGCGGCCTCTTCGGCCTCAGCCTCGGCCTTCTCTTCGGCAGCTTCGGTCGACTGCGCCTCGGCGATCGCGGCCTCTTCGGCCTCGACCTCGGCGCCGAGCACGGTCGGCGGCACGACGTTGGCGACGACGGCCTCGGCCTCACCGGTGAAGGTCGTGTTGGCCGGCAGCTTCACGGCTTCGATGTGGATCGAATCGCCGATCTGGAGACCGGTGAGATCGACCTCGACCGCGTCGGGGATCGCGTCTGCGGGCACTTCGAGCGAGAGTGTGTGCAGGACGACGTTCAGGGTGCCGCCATTCTTCTTGATGCCGGGGGCCTCATCCTCGTTGATGAAGTGCACGGGCACTTCGACGGTGAGGCTCTGGCCGGCGACGACACGCAGGAAGTCGACATGCAGCGGCACACCGGTCACCGGATCGAGCTGGAAGTCGCGCGGGATCGCGCGGGTCTTGCGACCACCGGCATTGATCTCGAACAGCGTGGTCTTGAAGCCACCGGCATAGATCAAGGTCCGGGTGCGGACGAGGTCGATGGCGATGGATTGCGGAGCCTGGCCACCACCATAGATGACGGCGGGAACGTTGCCCTGGCGACGAACTTCCCGGGCGGCCCCCTTGCCGACCCGGTCGCGTGCCACGGCCTCAAGCGGCTTTACTGCGCTCATGGCGTGATCCTTCAAACAAAACAGAAAAAAGCCGCGAAACGCCAAAGGCCGCCCGAAACGGACGGCCCTCACCGATCCACGACGCGCCCGTGCCTCCAAGGGTGTCTGGCGGGCGCGTGTGGTGCATACCCGCAAGTGACCGGAAGTGCAATGTTTCCACTTCGATCGCCTTCGCCCACATATCGGAAGACATCGTTCCGATCTGCCCCGGCGCGCGCCCGGTGCTGAAGCAGCCTCGTCGAATTCCGGGGGCCCGTCCTATTTCGGGCCGCCTCCTCCGCCCCCGCCTCCCCCCGTGGCCAGGTTGCGGCGGGCATCGGCCTGCCCGCTGACATCGCCGAAATACTTCGTCGCATCGCCGAGCTGCATCGACGGCATGCAATTGGGGGTGCAGGAATAGGATTCGCGGTCCAGCCCGCGCTGAACCGTGACGATCGAGCCTTGAGCGGCTTGGACGCTGACGATGGATTCGGCGAGCATCGCGCCGGACGCGTCGAGGGCGATGAGATTGGTGGAGCCGAAGCTCTTGCCGGTCAGGATGACGATTCCGTTCCGCTGGAGCGCCACATCCGCCACCAGAGGGTTGCCGACGATCACCGTCTGCGTCCGCTCGGGCAGGCGAATGACCTTGGCATTGTCGACGCTCACCGCCACGGTGGCCGGGGCCGTCTCCGCCAGGGCGGGCATCGCGCCGAGAGCGAGGCAGAGGGCCACTCCGACCCCTCGAGCGTGGCGCGTCAGGGGCGAGCGTGTCGGCAGTGACCGGTGGCCCATGGCTCTGATGCTCTCGGCTAAACCCGCGCGTTTCCGGCTGAGCCCCCATGCGGAACGGCCAGCCTCTCTTCGTCAGGCGAGTGTTAAGCACGTGGTGGTGAACGAAGCGCTAAGGCCGTTCGGCACACATCTCGACGCATCGGTCCGTGACGTCTTGACGAAATGATTTGGCATCATGTCGCCATGGCGAAGGTCATGGCAGTAGATTTTTCACGAGATGCAGCGGAGTTTGTTCTTCGCGAAATGTGTAAAAATACATCTTTTTCATTCATTCTTCTTTTACCAAAAGACAATCGAGGGGTTCTCGACGCTATTTGCGCGGCCGATTTAACCCAATCTCAAGAGAAAGCGGGCAATGTTATTTTCAGTCGCCGATCGAGACAAGGCAACGTTCGACGGCAACTTGGCAAGACAACCAATTGGGAAATACTGTTATGTCGAGCATCTTCAAGCGTTTTGCCGCCGATGAATCCGGCGCTACGGCCATCGAATACGGCCTCATCGCCTCGCTCATCGCGGTGGCTATCATTACTGGGCTTACCACTCTTTCGGGTAGCATTACGGGCGCCTTCGATAAAGTTGGGTTGAGTTTGGCCAAGTAAGTAGCGCTGAGTAGCTCCATAAAGTCATCCGTTACAGAATTCTGTGCCGGTCATGCTTTAACCAGCTGTCCATTGGTAAAGTAATAGCGCCGTCAGACGGTCTTTTTAGATCGTCCGACGCTGCCATTTGTATTCTTTCGGCGTTGTTGGTTCCGCCGTCCATGATCATGGCCTTACTCACTTTGCTAATAATAACAACCTGACCGGTTTCGGATCACCGGAACCCGCCGGGCGTATTTTCCGGCCGAGATCGAGGCTGTTCCCATGGCAAGCGTCGCGCTGCTGATCGTGTTTCCGTTCCTGATGGCCTATGCGGCCGTCCGCGACCTGTTGACCATGCTGATCCCGAACACGGTGTCCCTTCTCCTGCTGGCGGGCTTTGCTCTGTTCGCGGTCGCGACGGGATTATGGGGGTGGGACCTCATGAGCCATCTCGGCGCCGGGGCGGTGACGCTCGTCGTTACTTTTACCCTCTTCGCCTTGGGCAAAATCGGCGGCGGCGATGCCAAGCTTGCCGCTGCGACGGCGGTATGGATCGGGTTCGACCGGTTGCTGGAGTATCTGGCGGTCGCCTCGCTCGCCGGGGGTGCGCTCTCCCTGGCGATCCTCATGGCGCGGGCGCATCCGCTGCCGCCGCTGCTCGGCCGCCTGCCCTTCGCCCTCCACCTGCACGATGCGAAGACGGGCGTGCCCTACGGAATCGCCCTCTCCTTCGGCGCCCTGATCGTGATCCCGGAGACCATGACCTGGGCAAGAATGATGGCATCCTGATATAAGATGCACGTCCAGGGTGAGCTTGCCGAGCCCGGTCTGAAGCCTGGAAAGTCCTGACCTCAGCAAGAGCAGATCTGTCGCAGGACAGTCGCATTCGGCCATCGTTAGTTTTTGTTAACCGTAATTTGAGGAATCCCGTCGAACAAGGGATGGTGACGGCACGAGGCCGTCCTGTCAGGTTCGAACACGGCGATGAAACCAGCCCGCCTTGCCGTTCTCGCCATCGCCCTCGCCGCCGGGGGCGGGGCATCGCTGCCGCTCATCAGAAACGCGGCCCCGCCCCCGGCGGCGAGGGCGCTGGCGAGCACGGCCAGGCGGGCTGGCCTCATCGCCGCGGTCGAACCTGACAGGACC